>NZ_CP151949.1:4427500-4727500 GCF_038592965.1 Paenibacillus sp. FSL L8-0158
TTAGGTTGTGTCATCTCTTCTTTGACTGCGGTATTTTTTTTATTCTCAGTAAAATCAGAATTCTCTTCTTTGTAGTGTGGAATATTAACTGTTTCTCCAACCAGTAGTGCATTCGGGTTTTTAAGCTGGGAATTGGCATCAATAATTAGCTTGAGCGGTACATTCCACGCCTTGGACAACTTCCACAATGAATCTCCTTGCTTAACCTTGTGTTGATATACCGTTGACGGCTGTGTTTCCATCGTGACAGGCTCTGTCGGAATTTTAATTTTCTCTCCGATGCTCAACTGATTAGGGTCTGCCAATTGGGGATTGGCGGCAATAACTTTCTCCAGCGTCACATTATACTTCTGTGCCAGCAAGTATAGAGTGTCACCTTTTTTGACGATGTGTATTTTCACAGGTCACAAACCTCCTAGACTTTCGTTCGGGCGGGATAAACGCCCGGCTTCTGTTATTACATCCTATGCACCTACCGGGCGAATGACCCCATACAAACAAAAAAATCCTTTTAACTAAATACTCTCGCGAGCATTCAGTTAAAAGGATTCGGTTTTATTTTAGTTCTGCCACACTTTGTAGCCATCCTGATCCACGATCTTCCGGAATTCAGTCAGGAGCTCCAAAGTCACTGGGCCAGCAACGCCGGAGCCGATCGTACGACCATCCACCTCATAAGCTGCAATAACTTCTGCCGCAGTTCCTGTAAAAAACACCTCGTCCGCAACATATACATCATGCAGTGTAAAAGGTTGTTCCTTAAGGGAGTACCCAAGCTTAGCACACAAATCGATAATAGCATTACGAGTAATTCCTTCAAGCGCTCCCAAATAGCAAGGAGGTGTATACAACACTCCGTTTTTGACAATGAAAATGTTGTCTGCAGAGCCTTCCGTCACATATCCTTGGGAATTGAGCATAATAGCCTCACCTACACCAGCATAGTTAGACTGGATCTTCACGAGGATATTGTTGAGATAGTTCAATGATTTAATCTTCGGATTCAAAGCATCCGGGATGTTGCGACGCTGAGAGACAGAAATTGTCTTCAGGCCAGTCAAGTAAGCTTCTTCTGGGTAAATGGCGAGCTGCTCCACGATAATGATGACACTCGCCTTCGCACAACGAAGAGGGTCTAAACCTAGATTTCCTGCACCTCGGGATACAACTAGACGGATATATCCGTTACGCATTTCGTTAAGACGAATCGTTTCAGCCATTGCTTCCAACATTTCATCAGGAGACAACGGAATGTTTAATTGAATGGATTTCGCAGAATCATACAGGCGCTCCAAGTGCTCCTTACATTTAAAAATATTCCCGTTATAAATACGAATGCCTTCAAATATACCGTCTCCGTACAAGAATCCATGATCATATACGGAAACCTTTGCGTTTTCCTTAGTCACATGCTGCCCATCCAGATAGATCCATTGTTCTGCCATTAAAATCACACCTCCGATTAATGTTCCTTTAAAGTAGGTTCGATCGCTGCTTCAACATACTTGTAGCTTGGATAAGAGCCAAGAATACGTACACGGCACCCCAAAGCCTCGATCTCTGCAAAGGCTGCCGGAAGCAGAACGGAATGCAGAGATTCCAAAACTTCAATGTAAAAATAATAATTCCCCAATTGCTTTTTGGTCGGACGCGATTCAATACGGGACAGATTTAACCTGCGCCATGCAAATGCGGATAAAACCTGATGCAGCGCTCCCGGGAAGTCCTGCGGCGGCGTGACCAAAATACTGGTGCGCTGACCTTCAGGCACACCCGGGAGACTTATAGGTTGATGACCGATCAAGACAAAGCGGGTAAAGTTGTTATCGTGATCCGTCACTTTGCTGGCCAAAATATCCAATCCGTGTTTGGCAGCCGCAAGCTTGGTTCCGAGAGCGGTCCAGCCTTTACCGGGGTTATGTTTAACAATTTCGACGGCTTCCGCCGTACTTCCTGCACTCTCCAGCTCGGCCTGAGGAGCGGAAGCCTGTATGAATTCTTTACACTGAGGAAGCGCTACAGGATGAGACATAATTTTGACCACTTTGCTCAAATCCAGCTTGTCCAAATCCTTCGTAAATTCGCTACGATGTCCAATAAGATTTTGAATTGAAGGATATACCCATTCCGCCTGCATTTGAATGTCTACTTCATGTACAAGCCAATCCATATGCAAACTTACAGAGCCATCAATCGTATTTTCAATGGGAATTACACTATAGTCTGCCTGTCCCTTGTCTACCGCCTGAAATACGTCCGCAATATGCTTGTAAAACAGTAATTTATGGGGCGTATCTCCTAACAAATACTTAATCGCTTCATGAGAAACGGTACCCTCAGGAAGAAGTGCAATTCGTCTCATATCGTAAGTTCCCCTTTAATCATATCCATAAAAGGGAGAGTATTCCCTTCTGTATATACTTTAACTCCTTCATTCTCCGGGCGCAATTTTAAAACAGACGCAGTGATCCCCTCTTTGTTCATGGTATCCGTTAAATATTGCTCCAGCTCTGCTTTCCGATTCTCCCGTTGATCCGTCAATGCCAGCAGCGTCGGTCCAGCCCCACTGAGAGCCACACCCAAGGCACCATAATGGTGTGCATCCTGCAGGATCTCTGTCATACCCGGCACAAGCGCCGCGCGGTAAGGCTGATGGAGCTGATCACGCATCGCTTCGGCGATTAAATCGGTTCTTCCCGATGCCAATGCTGCTACCAGCATGGAAGCATGACTTATATTATATACAGCATCCTTCAATGATACGTGCGCGGGTAGAACCTCTCTGGCTTTCGACGTGGACAGCTGAAAATCTGGAATAACTACCATAACCTCCAGATTGGCATCCGGTTCAAGCCGTAAATGCCTAGCATGCTCGCCGTCCCACATCGCTGTAATAATACCACCAAACAGGGAAGCTCCAACATTATCCGGATGTTTTTCAATGGCGCTTGCCATATCGAACAGCTTGGAACCCGGTAGAGGCGAGCCAATCAACGTATTTGCAGCGACCAAGGCGCCCACAATGGCAGAAGCACTGCTGCCCAAACCACGAGTGAGTGGAATATCTGAGTACATCGAAATATCGAGCTCAGGAACTGATACACCTGCTTCCCGAAAAACCATTTGTGCTACCTTAAAAATCAGATTAGTTTTATCTTGGGGAACACCATTCATTTCATCTCCGTATAAATGAAAAGCCGTCTGTTCGGCCTCCTTCATTTCAATCCATGCATATAAGGACAATGCCATGCCCAATGTATCAAAGCCGGGACCCAAGTTGGCCGTACTCGCAGGCACACGCACTCTTGCTGTTTTTAAAACGGTCATACAGACAATTCCTCCTGCTTTTATTGACTATCCCTCTACTCGATATACGCTCTTGATCCGACGGATGACGTCCAAAGTTTCAAAATGCTCCAAAACCTTTTTCATACTTGCTTTACTGGCTAAATGAGTCACGATAATAATTTCAGCATCGGGGTTAACCTCATTCGGTTGCTGCACAACAGATGCCAGACTGACATCAAATTCAGCAAATACTTGCGTAATCCGTGCCAACACCCCTGCTTTATCATCCACATGCAGAAGCACGAAGTTTTTGAAATACACATCTTCGTCGTTACTAATTTTTTTAGGGTTGTAAGGAACGATGGCTTTAAGCCCATTGACACCAAGTTTGAGATTTTTCACTACAGCTACTAAATCGGCTACAACCGATGTTGCCGTTGGCATTTCACCTGCACCCGCACCATAAAACATGGTTTCACCCACTGCTTCACCATGCACATATACCGCGTTGAATACCCCGTTCACCGAAGCCAATGGATGCTGCTTTCGTACCATAGTCGGCTGAACGTTAATCGTAAATTCATCACCTTGTCTCTCTGCAATGCCGAGTAATTTCATTTCATATCCTAGTTTTTTAGCAAAAGCAATATCTTCACTGGTTACCTTTGAAATGCCGCTGACACTTACATCCTTGAGCTCTACATTAGAGCGGAAACCCAGCGTGCCGAGAATTGCCATTTTACGGGCTGCATCCAGTCCTTCCACGTCTGAGGTCGGATCGGATTCAGCATACCCAAGCTCCTGCGCTTCCTTGAGAACTTCCTCGTACGAGGCCCCTTCCTGACTCATTTTGGTTAAAATAAAGTTTGTCGTACCGTTCACAATCCCCATAATGCGGGTAATGCGGTCGGAGGAGAAACCTTCAATTAATGTACGAATGATCGGGATACCACCTGCTACACTCGCTTCATAAAAAATATCACACTGCTTTTCCTGCGCCTTTGCTAATACTTCAGAACCGTGCAAAGCCATTAAGTCCTTATTTGCCGTTACGATGTGTTTACCCCGCTCCAGCGCTTCAAGAATGTACTCCTTCGTCTGATCAACGCCGCCCATAACTTCGATAATTACATCAATCTCAGGGTCCCGAATAACTTCCCATGGGTCCTCAGTAAGCTTGCTCGTCTCCACTTCAATGGAACGATATTTTTCTATGTTTTTTACAGCTATTTTTTCAATGATGATCGGTGAACCGACTTGTCTGCTCAAGTCTTCCTGATTGCCTTCTACGATTCGAACGACTCCCGTTCCTACCGTCCCCAAACCTAACAATCCTACTTTGACCGGTTTCATCCATTCCCCTCCTGCTAACTTTTATCTAATGAACTGTATTGCCTTAACCTTGCCCAATCAGGCGAACACGTTTGACTCCAGAGATATCTTCCAAGCCCTCCAGTAGAACACCCAACTCTTCACTGAGTCTGGACATTTCTACCGAGATGACTACGTTGGCTCTGCCTTGCAGTGGAATACTTTGCTGGATCGTCAGCACATTGCCTCCGAAATCTGCCACTCTGCCAAGCACCCTGGACAACATTCCGGATTGATGCTCCAAATCAATAGAGATATTAACAATTCGCTCACGCTCCAGCTGGTTAACCAAATGTATGCCATCCTTATATTTGTAAAAGGCGCTTCGGCTTAGCCCAACTTGCTCGACGGCATCATGCACGGTTTTAACATCTCCTGAAGCCAGCAGCAGTTTCACCTGTATGGTCTTAACAATAGCTTCAGGCAAAATATCTTCCCGTACCAAGTAATAGCGCTCTTTCAAGAACGTCCTCTCCTCAAAGACTTATGTTTTTGTATAGAGGACATTATATCGAAACTCATGAAAATCGGCAAGCAAACAATGCAAAAAACGGCTACTGCCTTCTATAGAGTTTCCTATAGTACAGTAACCGTTCAGGTTTTAGACCTTAATTTAAAATTTAGTAGTAGCTGCTGCCTTCAACAAATTCGAACTCGAAATCAGCAATGCGTACAGATGTACCATCTTTGGCACCACGCTTGCGTAACTCAGCATCCACACCCATGTGGCGTAACGTTCTTGCTAATTTCAAAATAGCATCATGCGAGTTCAACTGCATGCGCTTCATCATGCGCTCAATTTTAGGGCTCTGCACCACGAATGTATCGTTTTCACGTACAATTGTAAAGCCCTCGTCTTCTGCTGTATCCAGCTTAAATACCTTACGTTCATTGACTTCTGCTACTTCCTCAACAACCGGCTCGTCTGGTATTTGATCCAGCAAATCAGCAGCCCGGTAGAGCAGTTCCTTCACACCTTGACGTGTCAGTGAGGAAATAGGCATGATTTCAAGATCAGGACGTATAGAAGCAATCTGCTCTTTGAAGTGAGCCAGGTTTTCTTCCGCTTCCGGCATATCCATTTTATTGGCCGCTACAATTTGTGGACGCTCAGCCAATGCTGCATTATATTGCTTCAATTCGTCGTTAATTTTAGTCCAATCTTCAAACGGGTCACGTCCTTCGGAGCCCGCCATATCCACAACATGGATAATAATACGCGTCCGCTCAATGTGCCGCAGAAATTCATGTCCCAGCCCAATACCTTCATGAGCTCCTTCAATCAAACCAGGCAAATCCGCCATCACAAAGTTACGATGATCACCCACATCCACAACGCCCAAATTCGGAGTAATCGTTGTAAAGTGGTATGCCCCAATTTTTGGTTTCGCGGAAGATACAACCGACAACAAGGTAGACTTTCCTACACTAGGGAACCCGACCAAACCTACGTCAGCCATCACTTTTAACTCAAGCGTGATATAACGTTCTTGTCCTTCTGCGCCGTTCTCAGCCAACTCAGGCGCTGGATTACTCGGCGTAGCAAAACGGATGTTCCCGCGTCCTCCGCGTCCTCCTTTAGCTACGACGACTTGTTGACCATGACGTGTCATATCTGCTACTACTTCACCAGTATCATCATCTATGATGACCGTTCCCGGTGGTATACGTACGATCATGTGCTCCGCATTGGCTCCGTGTTGACTTTTGTTACGACCTTTCACTCCACGCTGGGCTTTAAAATGCCGTTGGTACCGAAAATCCATCAAGGTACGCAAACCCTCATCTACACGGAAAATTACATCTCCACCGTTCCCTCCGTCACCACCACCTGGGCCACCTTCAGGAACGTATTTCTCACGACGAAACGCAATTAATCCGTCTCCGCCGTCTCCGCCTTTAACAAAAATCTTCGCTTTATCTACAAACATGGTTACACCTTCCTTATGTCTGGCACTGCATCCGAATTTGAAGCATTTCGCCCGTAGGGAGCTTCTCTGTTCGAATGCGTTCACTTCCGGGTACGGATCTGACCCGCTTAAGGATATTCAAATCCGCAGGTATGTCACTTCCTTCAAAACGGACGATAACATCATTCTGATCCATACCGAAATAAAGTGTCAATCTGCGCACTTCTCCCCAGGACGACCGGCCCCCGCCATATTGATACGCACGCACCGTTTCTATGACGGCCGAGGCAAGCGACTCGCCGTCTTCGGGAGACATGACAGCGTCTAACTTTAAATGCTCCTCAACCTGTACCGACAACTGTAAATTACCGGCGTTCACGCGAAAAGACTGTAAATAAAACACCAGTGAGGGAATACCCAACTTAGATATTTTACTGTCTTCCGCCACGCGCCTTTTTATTATTTCCACATAAGCAACAGATTTATCATGCTTATTCATGCGAATATATCCATAAAGCACCTGCAAGTCATTCATCCAGTCATGCCGATGATGGTTAAGCATTGCAATCGCTGTACGCTCAAAAGAACGCAAAGCAGCTTTCCGCTCACACTCAACCTGTCTATGCGTATACCACATACCAAAGCATGCAGCAACTACAGACCATACTGCTAATAAGATAATCGTTAATACTTCGGGATAGAGCAGTGAAAAAACCAAAGGAATCAGAATGGAACCCAACGCCAGATAAGGCGCTCTTATCCGCTGGAACATGGCTTCTCTCCGTTCTGCGATAATTAAATGGATTATTAAAGAACCTTAATCCAGTATAGCACAGACTAACTTTCCAGTTCATTACCATCATGCAAAAAAGCCTCCGACAAAAGTGCCGGAGGCTTTTCAGCGTGTCTAAGCCGCTATTAAGCTTCTACAGTAGCTGCTACTGGAGCAACGTCGATCGGGTAGATGCTCACCTTTTTGCGATCACGGCCCCAACGTTCGAACTTCACAACGCCGTCCACTTTCGCGAACAGAGTGTCGTCCTTACCGATGCCCACGTTCGTGCCCGGGTGAATTTTCGTTCCGCGTTGACGAACCAGGATGCTACCGCCGGTAACTGCTTGACCGTCAGCACGTTTCACTCCAAGACGTTTCGATCTACTGTCACGTCCGTTTTTTGTGGAACCTACACCTTTTTTCGATGCGAATAATTGAAGATCCAATGTCAATTTCAACATGATGTCTACCTCCTTCTTTGATTATTTTCTATTTGAATATACTTACCGTATGATTCAGCAATACTTGTCAGCATAATCACCATGGACTCCAGCAACAGTTGAACCTGTGCGTTCGCATCATGATAACTTTCAGGAGAAAGATACGCGCTTAAAAAGCCGTTTTCCATTTCTGTTTCCATCTCAACGTTCGTAAGAGCTACAATCGAATTGACAGTTCCTACCGTTACCGCTGAAACGCCAGCACATACGATATCCTCGCCAGATTTAGCGAAATTCGCATGCCCTTTAACGGAAAACCCCTGTATGCTGCCATCCTCCAGTCGTGTAATACGCACGATAATCACTTATCGCACCCTCTTACGCTTGGATTTTTTCAATCGTCACTTTCGTGTACGGTTGACGATGACCTTGCTTCACATGGTAGTTCTTTTTAGGTTTGTATTTGTATACGATGACCTTTTGACCTTGACCATGCTTCTCAACTTTAGCTGTTACAGAAGCTCCAGAAAGAAGCGGTGTACCTGCTGTCAAGCCATTGTCGCCGGACACTGCCAGAACACGATCGAACGTTACAGTTTCACCATCATTAGCTTCCAACTTCTCAATGAACAATACGTCGCCCTCTTGAACTTTGTATTGCTTACCACCTGTTTCGATAATTGCGTACATTTGCTTGCACCTCCTTATGTCTCAGACTCGCCTAATAGCAGGTGGCAGGTTCCCTTAGGATACTGCACTTCAGTACCTGATTGGAGCGGTTACAGCATGTGCAGCCAATCTTACGCATCACACATACTAAATGATTGTAGCACAAGCTTTGTACACATTCAACCTTTAGTTTTAAAATGATTTTTGGTTACGCATCGCTCTACACGAGCGTCTTTTCCTCACGCACTTTTTTGCGGGTCATTTCCAGCAAACCTAACCGCGTCCAACCAACAACATAAGATTTGGTCCGATCCTTCTTCAATCTTGCTTCCAGCACAGAGGATACCTCCCGACGGTTCTCCTCTTGTTCCATGTCAATAAAATCAATGATGATGATACCACCAATATCACGAACACGTACCAGGCGGGCAATCTCTTGAGCTGCTTCCATGTTAGTCCGGGTCACCGTCTCTTCTAGATTACTGCCTCCCGTAAACTTTCCCGTATTCACATCAATGACGGTTAACGCCTCCGTATGATCAATGACAATGTATCCACCGCCCTGCAGCCATACCTTTCGCGCAAAATCGCGTTCCAGCTGCTCATGAATGCCATAAGCTTTAAAAATCGTTTCTTCTGCACCGCGAAATATACTTACATGAGCTTTCGCAGGACCAATCTGTTGCAGCATGATTTCTGCATCCTTTGCTTGCTCTTCACTGTCAATAACCAGTTCATCCTGTTCAGGTGTAAACACATCCCGAATCAATCGCTGAACAATACTTAAATCCCGGTGTAATTCGCACGGAGCCGAGTATTCACTAGCTTTACGCTGAATAGCCGTCCACTGCTTACGAAGTTGATTCAGATCATTTTCAATCGCATCTATACTCATGTCCTCCGAAACGGTACGGATTATGAGTCCTTCCTCACTTGTGCGTAGCTGCTCTCCCATTGCTTTCAAACGGGTACGTTCGCCCTCACGTTCGATCTTCTTGGATACGGCCACATAATCAGCACGGGGCATATATACGATCCAGCGACCCGGAAGTGAAAAATGAGTGGTGACCCTGGCTCCTTTGCTACCAACTGCCTCTTTTAATACCTGTACTACAATTTCCTGCCCCACCTTTAACACTTCAGAAATGGATGGCTTTACCTCCGGCTGCTTGTCCAAATGAGCATGAAGTACGTCATCTACATACAAAAAGGCATTCTTTCGCTGTCCAATGTCAACAAAGGCGGCTTGCATACCTGGTAGCACATTGACCACCCTCGCTTTGAAAAAAGAACCTAGAATCCCCCGTTTTCGCGGTAGTTCGGCCGCATATTCAACCAATCGTCCCTCTTCCAACAGCGCCATTTGGGTCATCTGCTGCTGGCATTGTACAATCATTTGCTTCATGGTTTTTCAACCTCTCTGGATACAGCCTCTTCCTTAACTCATAAAACATTATTTGGGCTTGGGTTCTCCACCATCTGGCGGGCGTGTCGCAAAATATGAGCGAATAAGACGTTGCTCCGGCAGTACGGCTACAATTCGTCCCTGTTCATTCATAACATAAACCATATGATACCGATCTCTTCTGAAAAGACGCAGAATAGGCTCCAAATGTTTCACTGGCAGGGATACAATAGGCAAGGCAATACTTCCCTTAGCTATTTCGCGGTAAAAAAGCTCGTCCCTTCCCAGCAAAAACCGTATAAAACGGTAAGGGATATTCCGATAATCCACAATATTAGAATAAAGCAAAAAAATCCCTACCGCCAGCAGATTTAAATGCATAGGCCCATTTTGCCTTAACAACGGTGAAATACCATACATACAAAATAGCAGACTCGTTACGATACTGGCCCTAAAAGTCCACACTAATGTGCGGTGATAAGAAAAGGATAAACTAATCATTGCCTGTAATATTTTCCCACCATCAAGTGGTAAAATGGGCAGCAAATTAAACAGTCCAATAACTGCATTCCCCTGAATTATATAATTTACATAATCATACTCCGGTCCACTCACATTTCTGAACCATAAAAGGATGATGATCATGATTCCGTTTTGCAGGGGCCCCGCTAGCGCAATGACAATCTCCTTCCACGCATTGAGCTTCCCCTGATCTTCAATGACCGCCACTCCTCCAAAGGGTAACATCTGTATGGAAAGCACCCGCGCGCCTAACAACGAAGCAGCTGTCGCATGACCTAGCTCATGAATAAACACCAATGTAAATAAAGTGATGATCTCAATAAAATGTCCCGTTATTATAGAGGTCAGCATAACCAATACAAACAGTGGATGTAGTGATAAGGTCACCCCTCGGACATTAATCAAGGGCTACCACTTCCGACGGGTCAATGTAGTGATCCCCTCTCTGAACTGCCAAAAACAAAGTTGCCGCCTCGCTGCCGCTGTGACTTGCTGGCAGTACACCGATCTCATCTCCCTCCTGAACCCAGTCGTTCACTTTTAAGGTAGAGCGAGAAAGCCTTCCGTAAGTTGCTGTGATACCGCCAGTGTGTCGAACTGTAACCGAAATCCCGCTTTTGGGATGATTTAATATGTCTAATACTCGTCCTGCATCTATACTTTTAACAGCGATTGCCCCGTTGTCAGTGACATTCGGCGTAATTTCTACCCCTTTCAGGCTCAGTACAAAAGGCTGTGTTATAGTGCCTTCGATCGGTGGAGAGCCCTTTCGGTTTGCGGCTACCTTGTGCGTTTCATGCTCCTCGCCAAAAATCGGCAAAAAGGAAGGAGCTCCGTCAAAATAAGTTTCATACCATTGTCCGACGGCTGCAAAATCCATATCCTTATTCAAGGCATCCGCAATAAACATTCTCAAATTCACTGCATAGGGAATATCCCAACGAAACATCCCCCATACCATTCCAAATAACACCGTTGCTATGACTGATCTTCGCCAAAAGGAAGTCCAAAAAGACGGACCACGATTCGCCCCAAAAGATTGCTGCCAGCGTTGCCGCTCATTTTTCCACTCAGTTTCTGGGTCTCTGGGCGAGTTGGCACTGACTATAGGCATCGACCTCATATCTTTATCCCCGTGCCTGTTCTGATATATGCCAGAGGGATACGTCTCCGCTTTGCTTCCCGCAATTAGCTGCTGAATACGTTCTTCTCTGCGCTGCTTGATTCCGGAATTTTTATTCATCCTGTTCAGCCCCCTCAGCGAGGTATGTTTGATACATCTTATGAGGACGGGCTTCAACTTATGTTGTTCGGTTCGGGAATAAGTACCTAAAAATCAAAAAAACCGGCGCTAGCGCACCGGATTTGTTTTGTATTTATAATATTTATGTAGTGACCCTAAATTTTGAGAAGCCGTATTATAGGAATTTAAAAAGACAAACCAAAAACACTTAAATAAGATTATTACTTATTTAAGTGTCTAGTATTACAAATGAATACTACTACAGCTCCTACCTTAGAACCAATGAAAAATCACGTAGGAAGTGTGGAAGCAATTTACCAGCCATAACTTCCGGTTTTCCTCATCCACCCATACCAAAAAACTTCTTAAAGCGTGTCATCACGCTTTTCTTCTGGTCCAGCTGCATGAGGGGCACCGTATCGCCCAAAATTCGTCTCGCAATGTTACGGTAAGCAATCGCGGCCTGTGAATCTGGATTCATAACGGTAGGCTCCCCTGTATTAGCTGCTTTAATTACCATTTCATCATCCGGCACAATCCCAATAAGGTCTATGCTAAGCACTTGTAAAATCCCATCAATATCCAGCATATCTCCGGATTTAACCATGCTATTGCGAATGCGGTTAACCACCAACTTGGGTGATATCACATGTGAGCTTTCCAGTAAACCAATTACCCGGTCTGCATCGCGTACGGCTGCATTTTCCGGAGTGGTCACAACAATGGCCTGATCCGCCCCAGCAATGGCATTTTTAAAGCCTTGTTCAATACCCGCAGGGCAATCGATCAATATATATTCAAAATCCTTTTTAAGCTCCAAAATAATATCCTTAACCTGCTCCGGCGTAACAGCACTCTTGTCCTTGGTTTGAGCGGCTGGCAGCATATACAGCTCCTCAAAACGCTTGTCCTTAACCAGTGCCTGATTTAAACGGCAACGACCTTCTGCTACATCAACAAGGTCGTAAATAATTCGGTTTTCCAGACCCATCACAACGTCTAGATTACGCAAACCGATATCCGTATCCACCAAACATACCTTTTTGCCGAGCAGTGCAAGCGCTGTTCCTATATTGGCTGACGTCGTCGTTTTGCCGACGCCGCCTTTTCCTGAAGTGACGACGATAGCCTCTCCCATGTGCTACACCCCTTTGAACACGTTAAAATCGCGGCCCAGACGCACAATATTGCTCATTTTATCTATTTGCATAGCGCCATCCTTGAGATACGCAAATTCCATACCGGATTCACGTGTCTCCCATTCGTCTGGTGGACGGCTGATCATTTCGGAAATTCGCAGCTGTGTCGGTGCAAAATAGGAAGCCGCAATAATCGCTTCACTATTTCCCTCCATCCCTGCATGCGCCATGCCTCGCAGAGCGCCGAGGACATAAATATCACCAGTACATGTTATAATTCCACCCGGGTTTACATCTCCCAAAAAGAGTAGGTTCCCATTGTGATGAAGCACTTGACCAGATCGGATAATCCCTGTCACCGTGTGAATAGGGGGCTTTCCCTGCACTTCCACAGGCAGTCCAGGTGATTCTACAGACCTGATGAGCAGATTCCCCTTTTGCTTCAAAATCTCCAGAATACTTTCCTTCTGTTCCTCTGTCACTTCTCGGCTTCCCAGTTTAATATCCACATGAATGATCGGGCCTGTTAAAATATTTTGATGACTGTGCTCCAGCTTAAAACGCAGCTCACCCAGCAAATTCTCAAACTCGCATTGATCGTCCAGCAGGAATACCAGGCCATCTTTGATGCCTTTAATCGTGACATGATTCGATTTCACCGCCATTAGCCTGTCCCTCCTATCTCAATCATTTCGTCCCCGGGACGTCAAATCCCTGCTAACCCGGACAAAATGTGTGTAAAAAGACCTAGACAGCCTCTTCCTTTTTCACACGGGTACCCAAACGCTGCAACTGCTTGCGAACTGGGACATAAATGATGAGGGCGAACAGAAAATGGATAAATAAATCAGGAATTATATACTGAGCAAGTGCCCAATTGAAAGTCTGATGATTTAGCTGGAACAGCTGATCAATGGCAAAAAGCATAGAATCCAAGAGGAAACTACCAATCAACACGGCTGCCATCATAATGGGCATCTGCGCACGTCTAGCTGTAAAAACAAGCCCCAATAAGTATGCAGACAACCCCATTGCAAAAGAATAAGGCCCAATGATAAACCCATAGAACACTACATCATGAATAAGTCCAAAAACAATACCTAGCACCAATGCTGTATGACGGCTGTAATACACAGACACAAACAAGATTACGACATACACAAAATTCGGAACCATTCTTGAATGCCAACTATCCGGAAGAAGCCATGGAAGAATCGTCCCTTCAGCTATAAACAGTACAAACAGCAGCAGTATTAGAACCTGACCGCGCATCTTCATTATTCCGGTACCTCAGGAGTGTAGAGGATGAGCAGTTCTTTCCAATCCACAAAGCTGGCTGCCGGTTTAATAATCGCTGTCCGTGTTTTGCCAAACTCCCCAACCTGAATCTTCTCTACCGTTCCAATCATCAGGTTTTTGCGGAATTTACCACCTGCGCCAGATGTAATAATCTGATCACCCTTTGCGATTGGATCTTTTTCCTCAATGCGAGTCATTTGAAATCTGTTCGTACCCGGATCATAGCTTTCAATCATACCAAACGATTGATTTTCCTTGCCCAAGACTGTCGCTGCAATAGCATAAGAATTCGGATTTTTAGGATCCAGTGTAGTCAATAGTGTAACGGTGGACGTAAAATTCCCCGTTTGACTAATGACTCCTACAAATCCTTCAAGCGAACTGACTTCCTGACCAACCTTCGCTCCGTCCTTCTCACCAATATCGATCACAAGCGTTTTGGAATCATTGCTGACGCTGTTCACTTGAGCAACACGATAATCATAATTATTTTTCGCCTTTTGCGTTTGGGTGAACTTCAGTTCATTCTGCAGTCTGGCATTTGTTTCAACATAATTATGGGTCTGAATTTGGTCACGAGTCAGCTTTGCCACAGCAATTTTTAACCGTTCATTTTCTTCGTAGATGCTGCGCATATTCCCGATATCTTCAAAGAAGCCCGCTATTGCTGAAGCGGGCCTGTAAAAGATACCTTGCACAAAGCCAATCGAATCTCTGGCGAACTTCTCGGGCCAGGTTAAGGAATTTCTCTGTCCAAGTGTAATCCCCATAAGGGCAATAAACAGAACGATTCCGATCAATAGAACAAATAGTCTTTTATTGCCAAACAGCTTAAACAGTTCCTACACCCCCGATTCAACGTTTGGAACGGACGGCAGAACTGCTGCGCGATTTGAACAAATGAATATTTTCCAACGCTCTGCCTGTACCGATTGCCACACAATCTAGAGGATTTTCTGCTACGATCACCGGCATTCCGGTTTCACCTGCCAACAGCTTGTCCAGGTTACGTAGAAGTGCTCCACCGCCAGTAAGTACAATACCTCTATCCATGATGTCCGCTGCCAATTCGGGAGGGCACTTTTCCAGTGTTACTTTAACCGCATCCACGATTGCATTGACTGTATCCGATAACGCTTCGCTAATTTCATCAGAAGTAATCGTAATCGTCTTCGGCAAACCTGTTACCAGATCACGCCCGCGAATTTCCGAGGTTTCCACTTGCTCTAATGGCATAGCTGAACCCACTTCCATTTTCAGTTGCTCTGAAGTCCGTTCACCAATCATCAGATTGTATTGGCGCTTCACGTATTGGATGATGGACTCGTCCATTTCATCGCCAGCGACACGCACGGAGCGGCTTGTTACAATCCCGCCCAGGGAAATGACTGCCACCTCGGTTGTACCTCCACCGATATCGACAACCATACTGCCTGTAGGCTCCCATACAGGAAGATCAGCGCCAATTGCTGCTGCAAACGGCTCCTCTATCGTATATGCCTCTCTTGCGCCTGCTTGCTTCGTCGCATCTTCAACAGCACGCTGCTCCACCGCAGTAATGCCCGAAGGTACACAAACCATCACGTTCGGATGGCGTGGAAACAAAGAGCGTTGGGCTTGCGCCTGACGGATAAAATATTTGATCATCGTTGCTGTCGTATCAAAATCAGCAATGACACCGTCCTTCATCGGACGAATCGCACGGATATTTCCCGGTGTGCGACCGATCATTTTTTTCGCAGATTCACCAACAGCCTCAATGGTTTTTGTATCTGTACGCAAAGCGACTACAGATGGTTCACGAACCACAATTCCTTTACCTCTTACGTATACAAGCGTGTTTGCCGTCCCCAAGTCTATTCCCAAATCTTTTGTAAAGCCACCCAGCATGATGTAATCTCCTTTTCTCTTCCCTGAAATCTGTTATCCATGTATAAGCGGTTTATTCAGGCCGGATTATCCGGTCGTGTTTAAATGTTTGATTTAAATATTATATTATATCAGACCTTGTTCCTTCAAACTTACAAAGGTCCCGTCCCCGATCACTATATGATCAAGCACGTCGATACCCACGATGTTGCCCGCTTCCATCAGGCGGCGAGTCAACTGGACATCTTCCGGGCTTGGCTTCGGATCACCGCTCGGATGGTTATGAGCGCAAATTATTGAAGCACTGCTGCATTTGATTGCTGCCCGAAATACTTCACGTGGATGCACGATGGCAGAATTCAGGCTACCCATAGATAGTGTTTCCTGAGCAATGACATGATTTTTAGTGTTAAGGAACAAGCATACAAAATGCTCTTTCTGCAAATAACGAAGCTGCTCAAACAACAGATCTGCCACATCCCGCGGGCAACTAATCACCGGGGTCTCCAAATGGCGAGACAATGCTAATCGACGCCCCAGTTCGATACCCGCTTTTAGCTGTATCGCTTTAGCATCCCCAATGCCCTTAATCTGGGTCAACTCGCTCAAGCTCATATCCACCAGTTGACGCAAATTTCCTGCCTGCTGCAAAATACGCTGCGCTAAATGCACCGAAGACTCATTTTGCGTTCCTGTACGCAGCAATATTGCCAGCAACTCCGCGTTGCTTAAGGCATCCGCCCCATATGTCATCATGCGCTCTCTTGGTCGTTCTTCATGGGGGAGGTCGCGAAGCATCAGTATTGGCGACTCCAGCATATGTTTATCCCCTTTATGGACGCAACACATTCACTCCAAAATCGGACAGCATGTCCGACAGCAAGGAAAGCGGCAATCCTACGACGTTAAAATAACAACCCTGAATAGATTCCACCAGCGTAGCACCCATGCCTTGAATGCCATACGCTCCTGCCTTGTCAGACGGTTCACCAGTATTCACGTATGCCACAATTTGCTCTTGACTCAGAGGCTTCATTGTAACCTCCGTTTGGCGATGTCTGACAAGCACTTCGCCGGTTCCGGTATGTATGCAGGCTACCCCGGTGTACACCCGGTGTGTCCTTCCCTGCAATGCAGTCAGCATGCGAACTGCGTCCGCATGGTCGGCTGGCTTGCCCAATACCGAACCATCCAGCACGACAATGGTATCACTGCCAATTACCAGTCCGGCTTCCTTCGACTGAGTGACGGTGTTCACGACCGCTTGGGCTTTGCGTGCCGCAAGGGTCTCCACGATTTGCTGAGGCGTCCAGCTCTCAGGCGTGCTCTCATCCGCATGACTTGGCACCACCTCAAAGGGGAGTCTCAAAAATGCGAGCAATTCCTTCCTTCTTGGTGAAGTCGATGCCAAAATAATGCGGGGCGTAATTTTCCCGTCCATAAGGGAAGCTCCTTTTCATCAGTTAGAGCCTGCGGTACAGCCAGAACGCGGCAATGATGCCGATCAGACTAAGCAGGCTCAATTCAAAATTTATTGTTATGTTGTAGCTGATAATATCCAGGTCCGCTCTCGGCGACCAAGATATCCTAGTGGGGTGGGTCAGAAAAGAAAGGAATTTGATCGATTGAAGGGCTTTGGCAATCCATGCACCCAAGAGCCAACCGAGCAATAAAAACAGTATAAGCATTCCTACATTTTTTTTCATCCTGATCTTCCCTCGCCATTTTTTGACACCTTCATTATTATACGGTGATTTGTACTGCAATACAAACAGAAATCCGGCATGGGGAACTATTTCCAGTTCCTTGCCGGAAAATAGGGTTAGCCTATTGTTTTATGAATTGGATAAATTCCTTCTCACGCAAAACATATTCCATCATGGAGGACTGAATCTCCCAAATGTGTTCCTTGGCTGTATTCTTATTATATTCCCCAAGTGCAGAGATCGCGCTGTTCATCGCCTTTTCAAGTGAGGTTGCGGAGGCAACCGCTTCCTTCGGAAGACCACTGGGAAGTACAGTGATATTTTGTGTCCACTGCTGATGCAGGTCGTTCAGCTCCTTCATGTCGGAGGCTGGCACCGTATTCGGACCTCCTTCTCCGAGCAAGGTTGAGGAAAGTCCGCTCAACTTACCCACCAATGAACTGCTTAACTGAAAAAAGCTAGTGAGTTTATCACCTTCGCCTCCGTAGGCCGCTTTTTCAAATCCAGGTAATTCAAGCTCACGAACATACAATTCGACTCCTTGTGTTTTCAACTGATTGCTGAGCAACTTGGCTTGCTCCCTATCCGGCGATATTCCTGCATATACCCGGTTTTGGTCCTCGGTATCCCCTCCTGCTGCAATACCTGCCTTTAACAGTTCTTCTTTTGCTTGTAAGGCCCGTTCTGGGGTGCTGAAAACTCCGTATTGCAACAAATAGTAGGTTTGAGGTGGTACCTGAGCCTCTATGACAGTGACAGGGACAGAATTCTCTTTTGCAGATATTGTATCCACACCAACAGATTCTTTAAAGACTGGTACAGCCTCCTCTACTGAAGGATCTGATCCCGGGACCATGCCTCCTCCGTTAAACAGTAACAACATAATATATCCAAACATGCCTCCGGTCACCAGCGCGCTGGCTACAGAGCCAACCAGTTTCCATCTAGAAGGGTGGGGCGGACGTCTTCTGTACTCTTCGCCAGAATGATAAGCTTCCTCATCCTCTTCCAGGCTATCCGGTAGAACTTCCGCATCTGACCAGGAAGCCGCAGAACGACCAAAGGGGTCATCCCATCCCTCTTGTACTCTTAATGTCGGAGCAAAACGCCGACTTGAAATGCGTTTATTCCGATCCTCAGGCTCATTGATCTTTGATTCTTGCGTAGTTACAGTATTTTTCTCCATTTCTCTGTTCCGTTCCGTTCCTTTATGCGGGTTATCAGTTTCACGCTGTTCGTTCATAATCGACTCGTTTTTGTACGGAAGCACCTGTAGCTTATCCTCCCGGCTTGTCTCCGGCAACTGTTGGTCGAACCGGAATGTCATCTTGGTCTTGTTCATGGATGCACTCCCTCCTTGTCCCATACTTCCTCATAGTCTGTTGTATGAGTCAAGCTAAGAATATATGCCCCAGCATTACAAAAAAGGGTATCCCGAAACACAGTCGTGTTCGGAATACCCTTAAATAATTGTAATTCATTGGCGCAACAGCTCATTTTTATACGGTTACACTTGCTGTCCGCGAAGATGGCGCGCTAACGCGTCACCTGCTTTCCAGATATCTCCCGCTCCCATCGTCAGCACAAGATCACCCGGCTGTAACCGATCTTTCAACTCCTCGATCACAGCTTCTTTGGTCGGCAAATAGATTGCATTAGCATTGCTGTTTTGGACGATTAAATCCACGAGCTTGGAAGAATGCACGCCTTCAATCTGTTTTTCTCCCGCTGGTGAATAAATATCGGTAATTATGACTTCACTAGCCTCGCTAAACGCGCGGCTGAACGCATCGAGCAGGAAAAAGGTGCGGCTATAGCGTTGCGGCTGGAATACAGCAATAATACGCTTGCCAGTCGCTCTCGCTGCGCTAATCGTAGCCTCAATCTCTGTTGGGTGATGCGCGTAGTCATCAATAATCAGTATGTCATTGCTTTCACCCAGTACTTGAAACCGACGCTTCGCTCCGTGAAATTCCACAATTGTAGCAGCGATTTGATCGAATGGAATCCCTGCTTCCAAACATGAAATCACAGTCGCCATCGCATTATACATGTTATGTTTACCCGGCACTGATAGTTCGATCGTTCCGAGTGCTGTTCCCTTACGGCTCATAGTGAAGCTTAATCGACGGTCACCTAATTGGATATCTGTCGCCATATAATCCGCTTCATGCTCCACTCCATAAGTAATGACCCGAGTCTGGAGTTGAGGCAGCATTTCCCGGATGTTCTGATCATCTGCGCATACAATAGCCGCTCCATCCGGTCGAATTTGACTCAAAAACTGTACATAGGCACTTTTCAGACGATTAAAGTCGCCATCATAATTTTCCAAATGATCTGCTTCAATATTGGTTACGATGCCTTGCCAAGGATGATATTGCAGGAAAGAACCATCACTCTCATCCGCCTCAGCAACGACAAACTCGCTTTTACCTGCTTTGGCATTCGTCCCCAAATTCGTGATTTCGCCGCCAATAATATACGTTGGATCAACGTTACATCTCTCCATAACCAGAGCGATCATGGAAGAGGTTGTCGTTTTACCGTGCGCACCCGCAACAGCTATTCCCTTACGTTCGTTAAGCAAGCGAGCCAGCATCTGCGAACGGTGCAGAGTTGGAATATTCAATTCCTCCGCTGCCACCCGTTCCACATTATCACGTGACAATGCTGTTGAATAGACGACGATATCCGCGCCTGCAATATGCTCAGGCGTGTGTCCAATATATATTTTTGCGCCTTTTGCCGCCAGTTTTTCTGTCAGCTCCTGTGATGCCACATCTGAGCCAGTCACGGTATAACCCATCTCCAGCATGACCCGAGCAATCGCGCTCATCCCGTAGCCGCCGATACCGATAAAATGAACATGTTCCGAAGTAATCAACAAATTTCACCAACCTTTTTCCGAATCGGTTTGATACATAAGGGTAGCCCGTACATCCGCAATAAGGTACAGCGTGCCGGACACCACCCCCAGATCTTCCGCTTCCGTATGTGACTGAAGCAGGCCAAGAGCCTTTTTCCAGTCACCTTCTACAATTATTTTTAAATCCGTTTTGGCATAAGACGGCCGCAGCTTCTCCACGAGATGAGCCAATTCAGCGGCATTCATTTTGCGGCGAAAATCGGGCTCGGTCAGGATAAGCGTATCCACTAGTGGCAGTATATGCTGCAAGTATGCTTTATGATGCTTGTTTGACAGCATCCCCATCATTAAAACCAATTTTTTGTACGAATACACTTGAGGAAGACTCTTGGCCAGCGTCTGTGCTCCTTCTGGATTATGAGCTCCATCAAGGACAATCCTCGGCGAGGTACTGACTTGTTCGAGACGCCCTGCCCAGGCAGTTTGCCTAAAGCCCTCCAGCAATTCTTCATCATCCAACACAAAAGCCATATACTGACGTAGAACCTCAAGTGCCATCATAGCTCCTGCCGCATTAGAACATTGGTGCTCGCCTAACAACGTGATGTCAATTTCCATATGTCGGAAGGGCCCCGCGAATGAAAAAGTCTGAGCTGTTTCATCCCCGTTTAGCCGTTCATACGTAAACTGTTCTCCTGCCAGGTACAAGGTAGCTCCTTGCTTTGCCGCCGTTTCACGTATGACCTGAATAGCCTCAGGTTGGGAAACACAACTGACGACAGGTACACCCGGTTTAATGATACCGGCCTTTTCCCTTGCAATCTGTTCGAGCGTATCTCCCAAAATATCCGTATGGTCATAGCCGACATTCGTAATGACCGAGACGATTGGACTCACGATATTAGTTACATCCATCCTTCCCCCGAGACCTGTCTCCCATACCACAACATCTGGGAAAGATACCGTAGCGTAGTATAAAATAGCCAACGCTGTCGACACCTCAAACATCGTAGGTGATCCCAATTCACTATCTGCAATTTCTTTCACCAACGGATACAAGCGATTGGCAAGCAAAACCAGCGTTTCATCGGGAATATCGGTCCCATTGAATTGAAAACGGTTCGTAAATCGGGTGATGTACGGAGACGTAAAAGTTCCGACATCGTACCCACATTTCAGTAGCACAGAGGTCAGAAAGGCACAAGTCGAGCCTTTACCGTTGGTTCCCGCAATATGCACAAATTTCAGATGTCGTTGCGGATCACCCAATTTACTCATTAGCTGTTCAATTCGTTCCAATCCAGGTCTGATACCAAACGGAATCAAGCCGTTAATCCATTCCACTGCCTCATCATAGCTTTGTAAAGGAGCCGTGTCTCCGCCCCTGATCGTATCTGACATCCTCTTCACCTTCAGGTCATTTTATTGTGAGTGAAATTATCCCTTGAGTTCTTCAATACGTGCGATAACTTTAGCGCGCTTATCTGAGTAATCCGCTTGCTTGGCCTTCTCTTCCTCGATGACTTTAGCTGGTGCCTTCGCCACAAAGCCTTGGTTAGATAACTTTTTCTCCACGCGCTCCACTTCACTGTTCAAATGCTGAAGTTCTTTTTCCAGTCTGCTAATTTCCTGGGCAATATCAAGCAGTCCGGCCAGCGGCAGGTACAGCTCTGCGCCGCTAACTATAGATGTCATCGCTTTATCTGGAACGGTGAACTCTAATCCCGCGTCGAATTCAGACGTATTACAGAATCTACGTACATATTCCCCATTGCGGTTAATGATATCGAGAACGGCTTGATCGCCGGGTTTTATGAGCAACTCAATTTTTTTACTCATCGGCACATTGACTTCAGCACGGATATTGCGCACAGCGCGAATTACGTCGATCAGCAAATTCATTTCTGCAACTGCATCCTTATCCTCAAAAGCTGGATCATAAACAGGCCAAGCGGCCAGTGTAATCGTTTCTCCCTCATGTGGAAGATGCTGCCATATTTCCTCAGAGATAAACGGCATGAACGGATGAATCATGCGCAGCGTCCGATCCAATACATATGCAAGTACGGACTGCGTTTTCTTTTTCGCATCTGCGTTGTCGCCATATAGGGAAAGCTTCGCAAACTCAATGTACCAGTCGCACAAATCATCCCAAATAAAGTTATACAGAAGGCGGCCTGTCTCGCCAAATTCATAAGCATCTATTAGACGCGTGATGTCGCGTGAAGTTTCGTTTAGACGATGCAGGATCCAACGATCAGCGGTGCTCAAGTCACCAGTAATGTCTATATCTGCCGAAGTGACGCCTTCCAGATTCATCAGCGCAAAGCGTGACGCATTCCAGATTTTATTGGCAAAGTTACGGGCCTGCTCCACCCGCTCCCAGCGGAAACGAAGGTCTTGCCCAGGCGTGCTACTGGTGGAAATCATATAACGCATGGCATCGGTACCGTATTGGTCAATCACGTCGAGCGGATCAACACCGTTGCCGAGGGATTTGGACATTTTTCTACCGTCCGCATCACGAACCAACCCGTGCATAAGTACGTCCTTGAACGGAATCTCTTCCGTAAACTCGAGCGCTGTAAAAATCATACGCGATACCCAGAAATAAATAATGTCATAGCCTGTAACCAAGACATTAGTCGGATAGTAGCGTTTGAGGTCCTCTGTCTGCTCAGGCCAGCCCAGTGTCGAAAACGGCCACAAAGCCGAGCTGAACCAAGTATCCAGCACATCCTCATCCTGTTTTAGCTTTCTGCCAGCATACTCAGGCAAAGTTGTAGGATCTTCCGCCGATACAATAACTTCTCCGGTTTCCTCATCGTACCAAGCCGGAATACGGTGTCCCCACCATAATTGACGGGAAATACACCAGTCACGCACATTTTCAATCCAATGCAGATAAGTACGTTCAAAGCGATCCGGTACAAAGTTTACCCCGTTGCCAGCCTTCTGCACTTCAATGGCTTTAGCTGCCAGTGGCTTCATTTCCACAAACCATTGTGTAGACAGATAAGGTTCTACAACTACACCAGTACGCTCACTGTGGCCTACTTGGTGTACATGCTCTTCAATACGAATCAGTACGCCCTGCTCTTTCAGATCAGCGACGATTTGCTTACGGCAATCGCTGCGATCAAGGCCTTGATATTTGCCTGCTTCGGCATTCATTGTTCCCGTTTCGTCCATCACCGTAATTTGTGGCAGCTGGTGACGTTGTCCCATTTCAAAGTCATTCGGGTCGTGAGCCGGTGTAATTTTAACCGCGCCGCTACCGAAATCTTTATCAACGTAGTCATCCGCAATGACCGGAATTTCCCGTCCGATGATTGGGAGCACAAGCATTTTGCCGATCATTTGCTTGTAGCGTTCATCTTCCGGGTGTACAGCTACAGCTGTATCGCCCAGCATCGTTTCAGGACGTGTCGTGGCTACCGTAATAAATCCGCTACCGTCTTTCAGTGGATATTGCAGGTGATACAGATTTCCGTTCACCTCTTTGTATTCCACCTCAATGTCCGATAATGCAGTACGTGCAGCAGGGTCCCAGTTAATGATGCGTTTACCGCGATAAATCAGACCCTTCTTGTACAGTTTAACGAATACCTCGCGTACCGCTTGGGACAGTCCCTCATCCAGCGTAAAACGCTCACGAGAATAATCGAGAGAAAAACCCATTTTCTCCCATTGGTTATGGATATTATCTAGATAAAGATCCTTCCACTCCCACACTTTCTCCAAAAACTTCTCGCGGCCCAAATCATAACGTGTCAGGCCTTCTTCACGCAGCTTTTGCTCTACCTTTGTTTGAGTAGCAATACCCGCATGATCCGCCCCTGGCAACCACAAAGCATCATAACCCTGCATCCGCTTGGCGCGAATAATAATATCCTGCAAAGTAAAGTCAAGAGCATGTCCAATATGCAACATACCTGTAACATTCGGTGGTGGAATAACGATTGTAAAAGGCTCTGCCTCTGGATGTTGCCCGGCGCGGAAATAGCCCTTCTCCATCCACGTTTTGTACCATTTTTGTTCTGCTGATTTTGGATCGTACGTTGTTGGCATTTCCAAGGTTGTCTTGTTGTCTTGTTCTGACATATCAGGATACCTCCATGATTTTTCAATTGGCAAATAAAAAAAGCCCTTCATCCTCAAAGGACGAAAGGCTGTTCTCTCGCGGTACCACCTTTGTTTCACCCCTAGTGTATGTATCCACTGATCCATTACACATGGTGTGACACTTTATGCAGATAACGGTTGCGGACCGGCCTTATTCTACCGTGAACCTCTTATCTTCCGTAGGAATTAAATGAGGAACCGTTCAAACAGGCGACTCCCGGGTGACTTCGGCCAGTAGCTTCCTGCGGAACCTCACAGCGCTGCAATTCCACTCTCTGAAGGGCTTGCTGCCTACTCTTCCCGATCTCAGTCTTTCAATAACTATACCACATCATACATTTCCCATTGACTATAGTCAACACCCGCTGTGCATTTTTCAGCAACCGGATCAAGGGATGTACAATACCTGTCCTTCTTCCACATGATGCTCCGCCAATCTGTTATACAGTTGAAGCTCACGTGTGCTGAGATGATAACGGTCAGCTATGGTTTCCAGTGTATCCTCGCGCTGTACTATGCATAACCGCACCTTACGAAAAGGTGTTTCATCTTGTGTATGAAAAAAAAGGTTCTTCCACTTGGCATTCTCCCGCTCTTCTTCGGCTTTCTGATCCTGATCCTGCGGCTCCTGCTCCAATTGCTGCTGGTATTCCGCTTCTTTCACCGAACGGCTGGATTGGAGCAATGATGAGTAGACAACCGGGTCTGGCTCGTCTGCCCCTTCATCCTTTTTACTGTTAAGCGCCACACGCATCTCTGGCTTATCCTCAGTAAAGGTGTCATGAGCCTCGTGATTCACCTGTTCTGACGCTTCAGGCCTGTAGTCGAAGTTATCTACTTGACTCGCTTCCAACTGTGGCTCTAGATAGACCTCGGACTCCGTAGCAGGATGCGGTTCAGACAGCAAAGGGTCATACACTACATTGGGAGATGCAGAAGATACCTTGGGCTCATTTCCCCCTGCCCATGCTTCCTTTTGCTGAAATCCCCACACTTCCGGAGACCCATGCTCATGTTTGACCTCGGGAGAGTTGTCTTCAACTGCTTTGCCCGTCCAAGGCTCATAGAATCGGTTAGGATCTACTGCTGGCTCATAAGCTTGCTGTTCCGACGATGACTGCTGTTCCCCATGGTCCTCAGACAGCTGTTCCCAGGAAACGGACTCCTGTTGTACTGGCACACTGTAAGAAGTTTCAGAGTCTGTAACATAATCGGAGGTCGAGTCATTGGTAGAATAGTCCTCAGCATGACGATGCTCTCCATCGGCGGAAAGGGATTGAACCGGATGCTCAGGTGCATGCACAACGGTAAATTCCTCATCCAGCCAAACCGCTGTCTCCTCGGCATGCGAGCTTTCCACGCCATGCAAAGAAAGAACGCCTGTAATGTTTAGACTACGTAAAGAGAGCAGGTCCACATCAAAATTTTCAATCTCGACAGAGATATCTTCCAATCTCCCTACGCGGTTTAGCGGAATGGTAATTTCCACAGGGATCAAATGATGAAGCTCGCTCGTGATCTGTTCAGGTGTGCGGTACACGCCCTCCAGCAGCAAATGCCCTCGCAAAGCGGCATGGTCGCCGTGGGTTACAACCTGAATGCGTGGCAGAAGCTCAATTTCCTCCAACTCAGCAATCCCGGCAGCTTCCTCCGTCAAATGAATGCGTTCATAAATATCAAAACGCAAGCCTTGCGGCTGATCATTCTGTTGTTTGTTCAAGGATGGCATCCTCCTTTGGGCAGTCTCCGCACATCCTCTGACTTCTGGTCAGGCGCACGGAAACTCCATATTGCAAACCGTTTCTAGGTTCAAGTATATGCGCCAAAATAGAAGGCATGCCATCTTTTATAGCTGTTTGTGCAGCTTTTGAAAATCATCCGGCCAAGCATCCTCTACGGTAATCGTTTCGCCACTCAGCGGATGACAGAAGATAAGACGCTCTCCATGCAGCGCCTGCCTGCCAAAATCAGTAGCCCGCCCCCCGTATAATACATCCCCAAGCAACGGATAGCCAGCATGACTAAGATGTACGCGAATCTGATGCGTCCGTCCTGTCTCCAGCGTCAGATATACGAGACTCACTGCACTTGAACCGCTTCCCCATACTTCCCCGAGTTCAATATGGGTAACCGCCTTCTGCCCAGTCGGAGATACACGACGACGCTGTTTATGATGCCTGTCCTTGCCAATTGGCCAATCCAACGTTCGCAGCGATGGAGGTACTTTTCCTCGTACCAAAGCTACATACCGGCGGTCGATATCCTTAGCTCTCATTTGCTCGTCCAGCTTGAGCAACGCAAATTCATTTTTGGCATATAGCACTGGGCCCGTCGTATCCACATCCAGACGATGTACATGCCGTACCGCCGCATGAATGCCATTCATTTCATAGTAGGATGCGACAGCATGATCCAACGTCAGCGGACCATCCTGCACACCGCCGTCCGGATGTACTGCCATACCTGCTGGTTTATGTACTACCAGGCAAAAATCATCTTCATACAGAACCTTCAAATCATACCAACGAGGGGTGATGCCAAGGTTCATTACAGGAAAAAGGGCCAGCCGCAGCCGGTCCCCTGTAAGTTCAATCTCTTTTTCATGGCGCAGTCTGCGCCACAGCTTTTCCGGTAATTCCAAACGATTCAGCAACCACTGATCTACAGCATCAGCACTGTTTTTTTCCCCGTCTGTGATTTCCCGTCCTGGCGTGACTTCCAGCCACGGTCCTCTTCTTTTCCAGCCACCTTGCCAGCTCATAGACGTTTGAGCGCGCGATAGTTCGCCTCAATGGTGGCATCAATATCCTCTACCGTATGCACGCCCGATACAAACATACCCTCAAATTGAGATGGTGCTACACTGACTCCCTCATTCACCATTTCAGTAAAGTAACGGCGGAAGTGGTCCTGATTACTCGTTTTAGCTGTGTCAAAATTGACAACCTTTTCATCTGTAAAAAATGGACAAACCATGGAACCCACGCGATTGATCGTGACAGGGATACCTAGCTCGTTCGCATTACGTTCGAATCCGGCTTGAAGTCGAGCTGCCCGCTCTTCCAAGCGATCGTATACTTCTGGCGTCAGCAATTTAAGTGTCGAATAACCTGCTGCCATAGCCAGCGGATTTCCACTAAGCGTACCCGCTTGATAAATTGGCCCCGATGGAGCAATCTGCTCCAGAATATCGCGGCGTCCGCCGTAAGCACCTACAGGGAGTCCACCACCAATCACTTTACCCAGACAGGTAAGATCCGGTGTCACACCAAAGCGACCTTGAGCCGAATGAAGTCCAACCCGGAATCCAGTCATCACTTCATCAAAAATCAACAGACTGCCGTACTGCTGGGTTACCTCACGCAAGCCTTCCAAAAATCCAGGCTGTGGCGGTACAACTCCCATATTGCCTGCTACTGGCTCGACAATAATTGCGGCAATCTCTTCGCCAAATTTCTCAAAAGCTAGCTTCACCGAAGCTAAATCATTATAAGGGACGGTGATTGTATGGGTGGCCACAACTTCAGGTACACCCGGACTATCAGGCAAGCCTAATGTGGCAACTCCAGAGCCTGCTTTAATCAGCAAGCTGTCCGCATGACCGTGATATGATCCCTCAAATTTTAGGATTTTACTACGGCTCGTAAATCCGCGCGCGAGTCGAATCGCACTCATAGTCGCCTCAGTTCCAGAGTTAACCATACGTACAATATCCATGGAAGGAACACGTTCACAAACGAGCTTGGCCATTTCGGTTTCTGCCAACGTTGGTGCGCCGAAGCTGGTTCCTTTTACAACAGCAGCCTGTAAAGCTTTAACCACTTCGGGATGTGCATGGCCCATAATAAGCGGTCCCCATGAACATACATAGTCTAAATAGGATTGACCATCAATATCAAATACGCGTGATCCTTCGCCATGGTCGATATATACAGGTGTAATCCCAACAGATTTAAAAGCCCGTACCGGGCTGTTTACTCCACCCGGAATGTATTGTTTTGCCTCATCAAAGGCTACTTTGGAGTTCGTATCCTTGCGCACTGTTCGTTGTTCGTCGATCATTCTGACCACTCCTATCTTCTAAAAATAGACTTATTGCTTCAACCATCTTGCCGCATCCTTGGCCGAATAGGTAATAATCATATCTGCACCCGCACGCTTCATACTTGTCAAAATCTCTAGCACCATTGCTTTTTCATCAATCCAGCCTTGAAGAGCCGCTGCCTTGACCATGGCATATTCACCACTAACGTTGTAAGCCACCATAGGCAGATCAAATTGATCCTTAATCGTGCGCATTACGTCAAGATAAGAAAGAGAAGGCTTCACCATCAGCATATCTGCCCCCTCCAGCACATCAGATTCCGCTTCTCGCAATGCTTCACGTGCATTGGCAGGATCCATCTGATAGGATTTGCGGTCACCAAACTGCGGCGCAGAATCTGCAGCCTCCCGGAAAGGACCGTAAAAAGCAGACGCATATTTGACGGAATACGACATAATCGGAATATGCGAAAATCCCTCAAGATCCAGCCCCTGCCGAATCGCCTGTACAAAACCGTCCATCATATTAGATGGCGCGATAATATCTGCACCAGCTCTGGCTTGAGATACAGCTGTACGTACCAGCACCTCCAGAGATTCATCATTCAATACTTCACCGCATACCTCACCATCATGCTCATGCATGTGCACCATACCGCAGTGTCCATGGTCCGTAAACTCACACAAACAAGTGTCAGCCACAACCAGCAGTTCGGGATAACGCGACTTGATCAGACGAGTAGCTTCCTGAACAATACCATCGTCCACAAAAGCCGAAGTCCCTACGCTGTCTTTTGTTTCCGGTATGCCAAATAGGAGCACAGCGGGAATGCCAAGCTCACTAATCTCTTTCAGTTCTTCCTCCAGCCGATCCAGAGAAAAACGGTATACACCTGGCATAGAGCTAATTTCCTGCTTCACCCCAGTTCCAAATGTTACATAGATCGGTTGGATAAAATCAGCGGGATTCAATACGGTCTCACGCACCATACTGCGGATTGCAGCCGACTGGCGCAAACGACGATGTCTGGTAAAAGGAACACTCATGATTACAAACCTCCATTTTTTAAACATTCATTAGTAAAAACAAAAAAATTATAATGTCATAACAGTACTTGATCGTTTCCACTCACATAACGATTGGATCAGACTTTCAATGGTCGCCTTCTCTGACATAAAACTCACAGTCAAGCCGGCTTGGGCAGCTGTCTCACCGGTCAAAGGACCTATCACAGCAATCGTAACTCCCTCCAGCAGCGACACTGGATCACTGATCCCCATTTGTCTGAGGGCTTCTAAGAAAAAGGTTACAGTTGAGGAACTGGTAAACGTAATCGCATGAATGGCACGCTCCTCAAGCAGCTTGAGAAGTTCATCATCCTGTGTGTTGGCTGCCAGCACAGTTTGATACAAATCAGCCTCGGTCACATGAAGTCCCATCTCCCTCAGCTTTTCTGGCAGCAACGACCGAGCTAGATCACCTCTTGGGAGAAATACGTTCTGCCCTGCCTGCAAATCCTGCTCAAATCCTTCGAGCAAGCCTTCTGCCTGAAAAGGGCCTTCGATCTGTTCTGCCACAATTCCGTGCGTCCGAAGCGCGGCTGCTGTAGCCGGTCCGACTGCGGCAATACGCGCTTTGAACAGCATACGTACGTCCTTGCCCTGTTCCTTTAAGTGCGTGAAAAAGTATTCCACTCCATTAACGCTGGTAAAAAACACCCAATCATATTCTGGCAGTCGCGCAAATGCCTCTTTAATTTTCTGTTTGGTTGGCTCGTCCGAAGGGGCGACAGTCTGGATAACTGGAAATTCATAGGGTTCGCCACCAAGCTCCTCAATCCGATGAACCAGACTGCTGGCCTGCGCGCGCGCGCGAGTAACCAAAATTCGCTTGCCAAACAAAGGCATGTCTTCAGCCCATTTTAATTGTTCACGTTGATTGACCACTTCTCCGACAACGATGACGGCGGGAGGCTGAAAATTCGCAGCCTTCACCTTAGCTTCAATATCTGCCAGCGTACCCACCAGCGTATCCTGCTCGGCGCGGGTTCCCCAGCGGATCAAGGCAACAGGAGTATTTGACGGCTTGCCGTGTTTTATCAGCTGTTCACTGATATAGCCGATCTTTGCTACACCCATCATAAAGATCAGTGTGCCCGTTGCGTTCGTCACTTTATCCCAATGAATACTTTGGTCGAGTTTATCCGGACTTTCATGACCTGTAATGATAGATAGCGATGAGGCCATATCCCGGTGTGTGACTGGAATACCCGCATAGGCGGGCACACTGATTGCTGATGTGATGCCGGGTATAATTTCATAGGAAATACCATGTTTACGCAGTAGCCCGGCTTCCTCGCCGACTCGTCCAAATATAGTGGGGTCTCCCCCTTTAAGACGAACAACTGTTTTTCCTTCCAAGGCCAAATCCACCAACAGCTGATTAATTTCCTCTTGCTTCATAGTGTGACGATCTGGCAATTTGCCAACATATATTTTTTGGGCCCCTGGCTTCATCAATCCCAAGAGGCGCGGGCTTGCCAGTCTGTCGTACACAATGACATCGCCCAATTGAATGCATTCCCAACCCTTAACCGTAATTAATCTTGCGTCTCCCGGTCCTGCACCTACCAAATATACTTTTCCTGCCATGCTATCATCCCCTCACCTGCGCCAGAATCTGTTCTGCTCCTTTGGCTATCAAACTGGCCGCCACCGCTTCTCCCAGCTTTTGCGGATCATTTCCCTGGAGCGTTTCCTTCAAAATAACCTCGCCATCTGGCGAGCCTACCATGCCCGTGAGGCTGATTTCTTGACCAGCCCAGACCGCATGAGCCCCGATCGGCACTTGGCACCCCCCATTTAACACGCCCAGAAAGGTTCGTTCTGCCGCAACGGTAGCCGAGGTATCCCGGTCGTTGTAAAGGCGCAGCAAGGCCAATAGCTCTTCATCACTCGCACGACATTCAATACCCAGCGCTCCCTGCCCAACCGCCGGCAAACAGTCTTCTTCCGGTATATAGGATGTAATTCGATCTTTCCAGCCCATCCGATGCAAGCCTGCTGCCGCCAAAATGATAGCGTCAAAACCTTCCGTCTCCAGCTTTTTCAGACGGGAATCAATATTGCCACGCACAGGCTCCAATTGGAGATCAGGTCGCATGGACTTGATTTGACTGGCTCTGCGCAGGCTGCTCGTGCCCACCTTTGCCCCTTGAGGCAAATCCTCCAGGCTCTTGGCGCCCAATGTGATCAGGCAATCACGTGGATCCTCACGGCGCGGTACAGCGCCGTTGACAAGCCCTTCCGGCAATTCGGAAGGCATATCCTTCATACTATGTACTGCCATATCGATCTCACCAGCCAGCATGGCCTGTTCAATCTCTTTGACAAAAAGCCCTTTGCCACCCACTTTGGACAAGGTTACATCCAATATTCGATCACCCTTGGTCAGGATTTTCTTCACCACAAATTGCAAATCCATTCCATGCTCCGCGCATAGCGCGTTCAAATCTTCAATGACATGCCCGGTCTGAGTTAACGCCAACGCACTCTGTCTGCTGCCTACCACAATTGTTCGCATGTTATTCCTCCTGATTTTGCGCAATCCATAGGTCTATTTCTTGTTCGGTCCAAGCCATAAATTCATGACGGCGTATTTGATCCAAAATTCCGCTACTCGCCAAGCGCCTCAGTAGTTTGGTCCTTTGCTGTGGGGAACTTATCTTACGTTTGATGATCTGTCGCATATCGTGCATGAAATCCAGATATGGCTCGTATTCGCTACCAAACAACGTATCCAAAGCTGATTTAATATCAGCGGTCACAGCAGGGCCAGCCCCTTCTGTGGAAATACTAATCGTCAGTCTTCCTCGTCGAATGATCCCCGGCGTTATAAAGTCTCCATCTTCTGATCGATCCGCCACATTTACCAGTATACCCCTTTGTCTAGCCTCATGTGCAACCTCATAATTTACTTCTCTCTGGTTCGTCGCCGCATATACAAGAAAGGCTCCCTGGAGGTCACCCTCGCGATATACGCGATTTACCCAGTGGAGCTGCTTGTGATCGGCCAGAACCTGTAAATCCGGCGTTATATTCGGGCTAATGACGGTAATGAACGCCCCACTTTCCATCATCCCCTTTACCTTTCGTTCCGCAATCCTACCGCCACCTACAATACAACAGATCTTATTCTTACAATTCAACGAAATCGGGACAAAATGCTGCAAAAGGCTTTTCACTCTCCCGTCCACTGATGAAATACAGACCAGGAATTCAACAAAAAATTAAGAATCAATAGTGTGTAGCCCACCAATGCCCACTTTGCCATCACAAGCCCTGAACGCTGATTCAATCTTTTGCTCACTAAAAATATAATATACACACACAAGGCAATCGCTGTCATCAGCACCTTGGTATCTAGCAAGAGAAGCCAGCGTTCCTCAGCAATAATAGAAATAACGGCAACTACAATAGAGACTCCCAGCAAAGGAGTACCAATCAACAGCGCCATGTGCGTATACCGATCCATCATTTCCAGACTCGGCAGGCGTCTGATCGTGTCATTCCATTTCTTTACTTTCAATTTACGATGCAAAAACAGATATAACCCAGAAAATACAGCTGCTACCGTCATCGCTACAAAACCAAGATTAGCCAGCGCAATATGAATCAGGAGCAGCCCATGCACGGTGTGCCAATTTCCAAGCGGGTTATCGAGAGGCTCCATCCATATATTGTTGAGCACCAGCACTGCAAAACTAATAATATTAAGCAGCAATACAGCAAATTCGGATCGCTGATAACGTGTTAAAATCAAAGAAATCAGCACTAGAATAACTGAGAACAGAAATAGAAAATCGTAGGTCACGAAAATAGGAAGGTGCCCTTCATTCCAGGTTCTTATCCCCATATAAGCAAGCTGGAGCACCAGAACGACAACAAGAAGCCCTGTACCTGTCCGTTTAGCATTCGCATTGCGACGAATCCCATCCGAGAATACAAACAGAAGGCTCAGGGCAAAAACATAAATCATTGAATCATATATAAGCATGCCTGAAGCCACGTCTGTTCACCCACTTTTACAGGCTGGCCGGCGCAAACGACGCTGGCAAAGCCTGAGCCTGAACGGATTTTTCATGAACACCGGCTTCCGGTTTTATTAACGCAGATGCATCACTTTTATCTACTTTCTGAGCGGCGTCATCCAAACGATCCTCCAGAGCAAAAATGTGGCTAAACATGTCTAGGGCCTCATTTCCCTGCTTTTGGACAGCCAGTTCCTTTACCCGATTGATCGGATCATGCATCATCTGGTTCAGCATACTCTTCGTCAAGCGGCTAATCACTTTGCGTTGCCGTTCATCCAGCTCGGGAAGCTTATTGAACAGGCTTTCCAACGTATCCTGATGTACAGACTCCGCTTTTTCCTGTAATGCACGAATCACCGGACGCACTCCCATCGTTTTCAACCATTGATAAAACTCGCTAAGCTCATCTTCGATCATATGCTCGATTTTTGTAGCTTCGGTACGGCGCATTTCCAAATTGCTCTCCACGATCCCTTCCAGATCATCAATATCGTACAGGAAAACATTCTGTAATTCACCAATAGCCGGGTCGAGATCACGCGGAACCGCAATATCAATCATAAACAAAGGACGGGACTGTCGACGTTTCATACTAGTTTCAACCCGAGTCCGATCCAGAATATAACCCTGTGCACCTGTCGAGCTAATAACAATATCCACATCCGCCAACCGATTCATGCCTTCCTCCATCGTAACCGGCGTTCCATGGAACTTGGAGGCAAGGTCTTCCGCACGAGACAAGGTTCGGTTGGCTACAATAACCTCGGCTGCTCCGCCGCTGTACAAATGCTTAACCGTAAGCTCGCTCATTTTACCAGCACCGAGAATCAGCACCTTTTTATCGGTAAACATCCCGAAAATCCGTTTGCCCAGCTCAACTGCTGCATAACTGACAGATACGGCGCTTTCTCCAATAGACGTCTCCGAATGGGCACGCTTGCCCAATGTAACGGCTTGCTTAAACAACATGTTAAACCACGTTGCCGTAATTTTCTGGGATTGAGCCTGAAGAAAAGCGTTCTTTACCTGTCCCAAAATTTGTGTTTCTCCGATTACCATAGAATCAAGACCACAAGTCACACGGAACAAATGCCGAATCGCCTGCTCGTCCTCATATATATATAAATGTTGTGTAAATTGATCACGCGGAATGCCAAACCATTGCTCCATAAAACTGCGTATAAAATAACCGCACATGTGAAGGCGGTCCACCACAACATATATTTCAGTCCGATTGCAGGTTGCGACAACTACGCCCTCCAACACACTTTTGGTAAGTTTGAGTTGCTCCAGCGCTTTTGGCAAATCTTGTTCTGCAAATGTAAAACGCTCTCTGACTTCCACAGGCGCCGTACGATAATTCAACCCAACAACGACGATGTGCATTGCAAATTCACCTGCCTAAACTGTAATAAGAATAACCACTGTTATCATAAACTATGTTAATTATATCACAGAAGTCCGAATCTCCTCCGGCTGTTTTATGAATTGTTTATGAAAATTGGATGGCTTTCATGAGCATCTAGCACGTTCTGTATGATTTGATTTAGTGTAAACCACTTTTAAAACAAATAACCATGGAAATGTTCCATGGTTATAATATAGGACGCACAAATGGCTCCATTAAGAACGATTTACACTAACTCGGCCAGCTTGCACTCCGGTGATTCCACCTGAAGTTCTCCCAAGCCGCGAATCAGCTTTTTCGCATATGTTTTTTTCGGTTTTAGAACGGATACCAGGTAATCAATAGCCAGCTGCGGATCGACAGTCTCACCGCAAGTATAACAATCAATAGCGGCAAATCCTCTCTCAGGATACGTATGAATAGAGAGATGACTCTCCGACAACAGTACAAGCACGGTAGCTCCCTGTGGTTCGAATTGCTTGAATTGAACGGACATCACCGTTGCTCCGCAAGCTTCAGCTGCTTCAACTAATTGAGCCTCCAAAAACTGCGCATCATTCAGTAATTCAAACTCAACACCCCAAGTATCTACGGCAACGTGTCTTCCGAAAGTTGAGTACTCCAATTCCATCTTTCGGTTCCCCCTTCCTAGGAATAAAATGTTTGAAAAAATTTCATCCGCTAGGACCTACGTCATTCACTTCCCGAGGGAATAACCTCTCGCAACATTCAATGTCCTGAGTGAATCCTGGTTCCTATATTCATTTTCAACGAGATTAAAAATAACATCTATGTGCAGCAAATGCAATCATTTTTTCGGAATAAAAAAGCCTATTTCGGTAGAGAAAGGGACTACACGGCATAACGATTCATTCCATATATTCATGCCTTATTAAGCTTCCAGTGCAAATAATTTTGAGCAACTCATTCGAAGCTTGTGGTCAATCTGTTCCAACTCCGAGAAAGTACGCGCCAAATTCCGCTGGTCAAGCAACGAATTAATGAGATGATATACGTCTGATATTTCATTTTCGACGTTCTGATGCTGAAAAAGCTGGTGCAGTTCCTGCACCGTATTTTTATATTCGAATACCAGCCTGGAGCCTACGGCATTCTTCTCCATAATTTTACGAACCGTACCTTCATTATAAAAATACACCATAGTGAACCCTTGATACATTCGGTAAACGATGCCTTCGCCCTTAAAACGAACAAAAAGTTTGCGTATAAACAGGGTGAGTTGTGGATGAATTAAGCGACAAGTCAATTCACACACAAACGCTCCCTCTTTGGCTTCAAAAAACAAATGAACTTCCTCACCCGCACTATGCTCCAGAACGATTTCCTGTCTTCCGTTATCTAGAACTTTAATATAGTAATGCACCTGGGGATCATCCACTGCCCGCAAAAATTCGTCCATTTGGGTTTCCGACAAGGTCAAAGTGGTTTTAACATACTCTGTGGCTAACCGCTGAGCCATACCCATCTCCTCAATTCTTTCCTGAACCTATAAGTTTTAAGCTTTATGATTTATTATACATCAGACCTACAGCGCTTTTCTTGCACATCAAATCATAAATTCCCGCCATACATCGGAAATAAACGGAAAATGATGGGGTTGGGACTGCATCATCCCCCATATACTCACTTTTCGGCTTAAAATCCACGAGTTCTTTTTGTTATTATATATTATTCCCACCCATTTAGTGAGTTTATTTTCTTGAAGCCCGAACCATGAAAAAAGGACGTCCTCAAGGACGTCCCTAACCTTACAATTCCGTCTGCTCTTCGTCGTCATTTTCTATATAGCTGGAGATGACAGACCACAGCTCTTCCTTGCCCATACCTTCTTCGGATGAAAAGGGGATAAACAATCCCCCAGGAAGTATTCCGAGTTCCTGCTTAATTACCTTATAATGCTTTTCTCGCCGCGTTTTAGGGATTTTATCTGCCTTCGTGCCTACAACGCATACAGGTAGTCCGTGATGTCGCAACCAGTCGTGCATCATGATATCGTCCTTGGACGGCGGATGGCGCAAATCTACCATTTGGAGCACCAGTTTGAGTGGCTCACGTTCCAGCAAATAAGACTCAATCATCTGCCCCCAAGCCTTGCGGGACGTTTTGGATACTTTGGCGTAACCGTAACCGGGAAAATCAACAAAATAGAGATCATCATTAATCCGGTAATAATTGAGTTGCTGGGTTTTACCTGGCGTAGAACTGGTACGCGCCAAATTTTTACGGTTAATCAACCGATTAATCAGTGAAGACTTTCCTACATTGGAGCGCCCCGCCAGAGCAATCTCTGGCAAAGCGTCCACAGGAAACTGATCGGGGCCAACCGCACTTATTATAAATTCTGCTTTTGTTACTTTCATTGTGTCCTTAATTCCTCTCTAATGTACCCTTGCCTGCTCAACCAAAGCATGCTTTAGCACCTGATCCATATGGGCAACGGGGACAAATTCAACATCCTGCCGGATACTGTCGGGAATATCCTTCAAATCCCGTTCATTATCTTTGGGAAGCAGAATTTTTTTGTAGCCTGCCCGGTGGGCAGCCAGCGACTTCTCTTTTAAACCACCAATCGGCAATACACGGCCGCGCAGAGTAATTTCGCCCGTCATAGCCACATCCTTGGATACATGACGGTTAGTCAAAGCTGAAATTAACGCGGTAGCAATAGTAATTCCCGCAGATGGGCCATCCTTCGGAATCGCACCCTCAGGAATATGAATGTGGATATCATTTTTCTCATAGAAGTCCAGTTCAATGCCCAGATCAACTGCTTTGGAACGGGTGTAGCTGAATGCCGCCTGTGCAGATTCCTTCATAACGTCTCCCAGTTTACCCGTAAGAATCAGTTTACCGCTACCAGGTACGACCGTCACTTCAATCATCAGTGTTTCACCACCGACCTCTGTCCATGCCAAGCCTGTAACCGTACCGATCTGATCCTCCAGTTCTGCAACACCGTAACGGAATTTAGCGATGCCCAGATAATCCTTCAGATTATCCGGTGTGATTTGAATCGGCCCTTCGCCACCGGATACAACTGACTTCGCCGCCTTGCGGCACAGAGAAGCCATTTGCTGCTCAAGATTCCGTACACCGGATTCACGGGTATATTCGCGAATGACACGCAGTAGCGTATCCTCCCCAATGACCAACTGTTCCTCGTCCAAGCCATGCTCTCTCTTCTGCTTGGGCAATAGGTACCGATTGGCAATTTCCAGCTTCTCCAGTTCGGTGTATCCAGGAATATAGAGTGTCTCCATGCGGTCCATTAGCGGACGCGGGATGTTGTGTGCAGCATTGGCTGTCGTTACAAACATCACATTGGACAGGTCAAACGGCAGCTCGACAAAATGGTCACTGAACGTATTGTTCTGTTCAGGATCAAGCACTTCGAGCAATGCCGCCGATGGATCTCCTCGAAAATCGGAAGCCATTTTATCAATCTCATCCAGCAAAAATACCGGATTAGACGTTCCTGCAGTCTTCATCCCCTGAATGATCCGCCCCGGCATCGCACCAACATAAGTCCGACGGTGACCACGGATTTCCGCTTCATCCCGCACACCTCCGAGAGAGATGCGGACAAATTCCCGACCCATGGATTTGGCAATCGAACGGGCCAACGAGGTCTTGCCGACCCCTGGCGGACCTACGAGACACAGAATCGGTCCCTTAATGGTCTTCACCAGCTTGCGTACAGCCAAATACTCCAATACACGCTCCTTGGGTTTATCCAATCCGTAGTGGTCGTTATTGAGTACCTCTTCAGCTTTGACGATATCCAGATCATCATCGGTAAACTTGTTCCATGGCAAGCTTAACAACCAATCTACATAATTACGGATGACGCCACCCTCGGCAGAGCTTGCTGGCATTTTTTCCAGACGGTCGATTTCCTTTTCGACCTTCTCCTTCACCGGAACAGGCAACTCCAGTTCACTTAGCTGGTTGCGCAGTTCTTCAACTTCTCCCGCGCGACCTTCCTTCTCGCCAAGTTCCTTCTGAATTGCCTTCATTTGTTCACGCAGATAATACTCCTTCTGCGTCTTTTCCATCTGCTTCTTCACACGCTGGTTGATTTTGCGTTCCAGCTCCAGTACTTCACGCTCATTGTTCAAAATATCCAGAAGCTTCTCCAGACGCTGAGTAACGTCGATCGTCTCCAGTATATCCTGCTTTTCCTTAATTTTGAGCGTCAGGTGACTTGTGATCACGTCTGCAAGCCTTCCCGGCTCCTCAATATCGGATACCGCAGCGAGAGTCTCCGGTGTTACCTTTTTGGACAAGTTGATATAATGCTCGAACTGAGTTAATACAGTGCGCATAAGCGCATCCGTCTCAGGCTGTACGTTTTCTGCCTCGTGCAGCTCCTTCGCCATTACCTCGTAATATTCTTCATTGTCCGTATATTGAATAATCTCGGCGCGTTCCAGCCCTTCCACCAATACTCGAATGGTTCCATTAGGAAGTTTGAGCATCTGGCGTACCTTAGCTACCGTGCCGACTCGAAAGATGTCCTCTTGTGTAGGTTCTTCAATATTTACTTCTGATTGAGAACACAGGAGAATCAAATTGTCTTCAACCATCGCTTTTTCCAAAGCCTTGACCGATTTTTCCCGGCCCACATCGAGATGCAGAACCATGCTCGGGTAGACCAGAAGCCCTCTTAAAGGCAGCAAAGGAAAACGACGACCTTTTGTCTTGGTGGGTCCCATCGCTTTCGCACCTCCAGTGATTCTCAGGTTCCGGATTTTACAATCCTCACGTTGTTATCTTTCATATTTTATCAAATGTTTTATGAAAAAACCAATGAAAGGGTGGTTCATCAGCAAGATCCTGTATCTGATATCGTCCCGTTATGCGTTCCATCAGCCTGTAACAAGGAAGATTGGGATGGGCGAAAAGTCTCAATTGGCGCATGTACAGGCGAATCCGACGTTATCTCTTCCCCAAACACATGTCGGAACACTTCGGTAACCGACTGCACGGGAATGACTTTTAAACCCTCAATGCTGTCAAAAAGAGCTTGCCAGTTGTCCTGCGGAATGATCACTTTTTTGGCTCCTGCCTGAAAAGCGGCTTCAACCTTGGCTAATACACCACCAATCGGTTTGACACGACCATGGATGCTAATTTCGCCAGTCATTGCAATTTCATGATCCACCGGAATTCCCCGCATCGCGGAAGCAATGGCTGTTGCCATCGCAATTCCTGCGGACGGGCCATCTACCGGCGTACCCCCAGGGAAATTGATATGCAAATCGTAATTCGACGGAGACAATCCGAGCGTACGCAAAACGGTTAGAACATTTTCTACAGAACCTTTAGCCATGCTCTTACGGCGCAATGTGCGGGACCCGCCTCCGATTTCTTCCTCATCCACAACCCCCGTAATATTATAGCTACCCTTTCCCTCAGGAACCGGAACTGCTGTAACTTCAATTTCCAGCAGCATCCCCATGTTCGGGCCATATACCGCTAATCCGTTAACGAATCCGATTTGCGGCAAGCCCGGTATTTTTCGGTCAGGACGCGGTTGAATTTGACTGCTGCCCGCTACCCATTCGACATCGGAAGCATTGAGACATTCCCTTTTCTCGGTAAGTGCCAAGCCAGCAGCCAGCTGGATCATATTGACGGCCTCCCGACCGTTCGTTGCGTAACGCTGTACAACTTCTACCGCCTCAGGACAAGGGCCAAAGCCTAGCTTGTGGACAGCATCCTCTGCAATACGAGCAATCTCCTGTGGCTGCAAGGCACGGAAATAAATCTCCATGCACCGGGAGCGAATCGCAGGTGGCAGTTCATGCGGCGAACGGGTCGTCGCACCCACCAAACGAAAATCGGCTGGCAAACCGTTTTGGAAGATATCGTGGATATAAGCAGGAGTATTCGAATCTTCCGAGTTGTAATACGCACTCTCCAAAAATACCTTGCGATCCTCCAGTACTTTCAAGAGTTTATTCATCTGCGTTGGATGCAGCTCACCAATCTCATCAATGAACAGCATACCCCCATGCGCCTTCGTCACAGCTCCGGGTTTAGGTTGTGGGATACCCGCCACCCCCATCGCTCCTGCCCCTTGATAGATCGGATCATGCACTGAACCTATCAACGGGTCCGCAATACCGCGCTCGTCAAAGCGGGCCGTCGTAGCATCAATCTCCGTGAATTTGGCATCTCCCTTGAACGGGGAGGACAGATTCTTCTTAGCCTCTTCCAGCACCACGCGTGCAGCAGCTGTCTTCCCTACACCCGGCGGGCCATAAATAATGACATGCTGCGGATTCGCACTACATAACGCGGCCTTGAGCGCGCGCAGTCCATCCTTCTGACCCACGATATCCTGTAAAGTGGCAGGACGTGTGCGTTCAGCCAACGGCTTGGTAAGTGAAATAGAACGCAATTTGCGTAGCTTATCCAATTCCTTGCGGGATTCCCGATCCACCGCACTACGGTTCGTTTTCTGACTCCGCAGGAGGTTCCAGAAATACAGACCAATAACAATCCCGAAAAACATTTGCACCAATAACAAAATCATAGTCAAGTCCATCGTATTTCCTCCGTTTCTCATCTCAGCAATTTGAAAAATGCCGCTCTATGAAAAACAGTATTTCCTTTTCCGCGATAGCTAAACGGCGGTCTTTCAAAAGATCAGAGAGAAATACAAAAACACCGCGAAGAACAGTTCTGTAGCAGAGCTGCTCTCCACGGCGTTTAAATGATGACAATAGATTATGACTATGCCTCTTTATAATAACTACTTTTGCCTACACCTTCTCGGCGGTATGACGTTCTTCACGTCCAGGTATTTTCCCTGTTTCCTCATATGCCTTGACGATGATATCAATTTCTTTTTTCAATTCATCGACCATATCAGCCTCAGGTACTTTGCGAATCATTTTTCCATAACGGAACAAAAGGCCTTCACCGCGCGCTCCGGCAATTCCAATATCAGCTTCCTTCGCTTCACCCGGGCCATTTACTGCACAACCCAGTACGGATACTTTAATCGGTACCTTGAGTTTTGCAATGTAGTCTTCTACCTCATTGGCAATAGAGAACAGATCAATATCCAGACGTCCGCAAGTCGGACAAGAAATCAGTGTAGCTGCGTTTGTGATCAATCCAAACGTTTTGAGCAACTCACGCGCTACCTTCACTTCTTCCACCGGATCAGCACTGAGCGAAATACGCATTGTGGAGCCGATGCCTGATGCCAGCAGAGCGCCCATACCTGCCGCGCTTTTAACCGTACCAGTAAAGAGCGTACCCGCTTCGGTAATTCCCAGATGGAGTGGATACTTAATAATTTCAGCTGCCTTCGTATAAGCAGCAATCGCCATAGGAACATCAGACGCCTTCAGTGACACGATAATGTCATGGAAATCAAGTTCTTCCAGTATCCCGATATGATACAAGGCGCTTTCTACCATCGCTTCTGGCGTAGGGTAGCCATACTTATCAAGTAAATGCTGTTCCAATGACCCGGCATTCACACCAATTCGAATCGGAATCCCTTTTTCCTTACATGCCTTAACGACAGCTTCCACTTTTTCACGTCGTCCTATGTTACCTGGATTAATGCGAACTTTATCAATTCCATTTTCAATTGCCAGTAGAGCCAACTTGTGATTAAAGTGAATATCTGCAACCAGCGGAATATGAATCCGTTTTTTAATTTCCTTAATGGCTGCGGCAGCTTCCTCATTGTTGACGGTAACCCGCACCAGTTGACATCCGGCTTCTTCCAAGCGAAGAATCTCCGCTACAGTTGCTTCCACATCTGCTGTTTTAGTTGTACACATGCTTTGGATGATGACTTCATTGCTGCCGCCAATCGTCAGATTCCCGACTTTAACGGGACGTGTGTCTTGTCTTAAGAACATGTACTTTTCTCTCCCATTAACGCCAAACCTCCACCCCTTAAAACCTCATACAGGTTTAGTGAAGTGGAGATCCGGCTTCTCATGTTTTAGAGATCGCGAAGTATCAATCCTTAGGCGCTCTCTTCTTGTTTTTTATCCTTATCTGTACCACCGAGTTCCGGTGCGATTTTGTCTTTTACAACCTGCTCATTGATGACGCAAGTAGTCACATCCTCACGGGAAGGAACCTCATACATTACGTCCAGCATAATACCTTCGATGATCGCGCGAAGACCACGGGCACCCGTGTTACGCTTGATCGCTTCACGAGCAATGGCTTCCAGAGCATCTTGCTTAAACTCCAGTTGAACATTATCCAGCTCAAGCAGCTTTTGGTATTGTTTGGTTAACGCATTTTTCGGTTCGGACAGAATACGAACCAATGTGTTCTCATCAAGCGGCTCCAGTGTAGAAATTACTGGCAAGCGTCCTACAAATTCCGGAATCAGACCGAATTTCAAAAGATCCTCAGGCAATACCATTGAAGTATATTCGCCTGGTTTCAGATCTTTTTGCTCACTAGTAGCGTTAAAGCCGATGACCTTCTTACCGATACGACGTTTGATCATTTGCTCCAGACCATCAAAGGCACCACCGCAAATGAACAGGATATTCGTGGTATCAATTTGAATGAACTCTTGATGTGGATGCTTGCGACCGCCTTGAGGTGGTACAGAAGCAACCGTGCCTTCCAAAATTTTAAGCAACGCCTGCTGTACACCTTCACCCGATACGTCACGCGTAATGGACGGGTTCTCGGATTTGCGGGCTACTTTATCAATTTCGTCAATGTAGATAATGCCGCGTTCGGCTTTTTCTACATCATAATCGGCAGCTTGAATCAGTTTCAGCAAAATATTTTCAACGTCTTCACCCACATAACCTGCTTCCGTAAGGGAAGTGGCATCTGCGATAGCAAAAGGAACATTCAAAATTTTAGCCATGGTTTGCGCAAGCAACGTTTTACCCGAACCTGTAGGTCCAAGCATCAAAATGTTACTTTTTTGCAGTTCCACATCATCAATTTTGTTTTGAGTATTAATTCGTTTGTAGTGATTATATACCGCTACAGACAACGATTTTTTCGCTTGATCCTGACCAATAACATATTGGTCCAGAATGTCACGGATTTGCATTGGTTTCGGAATGTCTTTCAGATCTACTTCTTCTTCATGACCCAATTCCTCTTCTACAATCTCCGTACACAACTCAATGCATTCGTCACATATATATACGCCCGGTCCGGCAACAAGCTTGCGAACCTGATCCTGAGATTTACCGCAGAAAGAACATTTCAATTGTCCTTTTTCATCATTAAATTTAAACATAGAGCCACCCCTTTACAGATTAATCGGTTTAGACAGCACCTGGTCAATGATACCGTATGCTTTTGCCTCTTCCGCTTCCATGAAGAAATCACGGTCAGTATCACGTTCGATTTTTTCGAGGGGCTGACCCGTACGCTCTACATAGATTTGATTCAGCTTAGCACGTGTTTTGATAATCCAATCCGCATGAATTAGCATATCGGAGGCTTGCCCCTGAATGCCACCAAGCGGCTGATGGATCATGACTTCACTATTGGTAAGCGCATATCTCTTGCCTGGCGCACCCGCTGTTAGCAGCAACGAACCCATACTTGCAGCCATGCCTACACAGATCGTCGATACGTCCGGCTTAATGAATTGCATTGTATCATATATACCCATGCCCGCAGTTACAGAACCGCCTGGCGAGTTAATGTACAAATTAATATCCTTCTCTGGATCTTCCGCAGAAAGGAACAATAGCTGTGCAATGACGAGATTGGCGACATCGTCATCAATCGGGCCACTTAGGAAAATAATACGATCCTTAAGCAACCGCGAGTAAATATCGTAAGATCGTTCTCCTCGATTCGTTTGTTCCACAACCATAGGGACGAGACTCATCACGACCAACCTCTTTTCTTTATTAAAATGAACACCTGTATTCATCCGCTTCCTATGTCCCATTAAAACGGAAGCAGCAAGCATGAAACGTGAAACACCTTACAAAATATTTTAACATGTTCAGAGTCTCGTGTCATATTTGCATGCGCTCATATATGCAGTGCGGGCTATTTACAGTACACTCTGCCGAGACCTTCTCATATTTAACCATGTTTCGTATGTATGTGCAAATATACGATAGTGACTTATGTAAAACAAGAAAACACGACTCACAGCACTTTCCATAAACGACTAAAATTTGGGTTGCCAAAGGTAAAAATAAGGCACGTAACTTTCACTACGTGCCTTATCCCTATCTAATTACTACGTTGCAGCTTGTTACGGCATACTCCGTATATTTTATCGTCTGAATTACTCAGCAGCTTCAACTGGCGCTTCTACTTCTTTGCTGTTTTCCACCAACAAAGCAATGGTTTTGCGCAGTGAAATTTCTTCTTTCAGGTTAGCGAACGAGCCGTTACCTTCCAGAATGCTGCGGATTTCTTCAACTGAACGTTTGTAAGCTTCAGCCATGTTTTTCAGTTCCTCATCAATTTCCGCTTCGGAAACTTCGATGTTTTCTGCTTTAGCCACTTGCTCCAGCACGAGGTTGTTACGTACGCGCTTCTCAGCATCAGCTTTCATTTGCTCTTCCAGGTCTTCCTTGCTTTGACCAGAGAATCCGAGGAACATTTCAAGGTTCATACCTTGGCTACGCAAACGGTTGTCGAAATCGCGAACCATGTTTTGCACTTCGCTCTTCACCATTGCTTCAGGAATGTCGATTGTTGCATTCTCAGCAACCTTCTCCACTACAGCACCCTCGCGAGCTGCTTTAGCTTCGTTTTCCTTACGATCCAACAATTGCTTTTTCAAGTCTTCCTTGAATTCAGCCAGTGTGTCAAATTCGCTTACATCTTTAGCAAATTCATCGTCCAGTTCAGGAAGAACTTTGCGTTTCAGTTCGTGAACTTTCACTTTGAATACCGCTTGTTTGCCAGCGAGGTCAGCAGAATGGTAGTTCTCAGGGAACGTTACTTCAACGTCCTTGGAATCGCCAGTGTGCAAACCAACCACTTGCTCTTCAAAACCAGGGATAAATGTGTTAGAGCCCAGTTCCAAAGAATACTTCTCAGCTTGTCCGCCTTCGAATGGTACACCGTCCACGGAACCGTCGAAGTCAATAATAGCTGTATCGCCGGATTGAGCAGCATCTTCATCAACGACAACCAATTCAGCATGACGTTGTTGCAGGCGCTCCAGTTCTTGAGCCAGTTCTTCGTCGCTTACTTCGAGTTTGCTTACAGGCACTTCTACGCCTTTGTAATCGCCCAAAGTCACTTCAGGTTTAACAGTAACCTTCGCTTTGAACTTGAAAGATTCGCCTTTAGCGAATTGATCAATTTCAACGTCAGGGCTGTCAACCGGGAAGATATCCGTTTGCTCTACAGCTTGGCTGTAAGCTTCTGGCAACAGGATGTCAATCGCATCCTGGTACAGACTTTCAATACCATAGCGTTTTTCAAAGATAGGACGTGGTACTTTACCTTTACGGAATCCTGGTACACTTACTTGTTTTGCCACTTTATTAAAAGCTTTGTCGAGTGCAGCGGCTACACGATCCGCGTCAACCTCAACTTCAAGAACCCCAAGGTTCTTCTCTATTTTCTCCCAAGTTGCTTTCATTTTATGCTTTCCCCTCCAACAAAATCTTCACTTAGTTTTCATTACAATCAACGCACACAAAATAACCACTATAGTATATCTAACATTACTGTCTTTTTCAAGAGCAGCCCTTTGAATGCTTCACAGGTAAACGTTTCCGGTCATTAAGGAGTGTGCATTCCCGCCGCTACGAATAGTCGCATCGACCGATACGCCTGCTCAAAACGGAAGCGCAACGCATCTGTAATGCCATATATAGCACGGGTTTCTTCCTCATTATTATTTCCGTTCAAACTTTCCGAAACTGTCTGATGGAGTGCTGCAGCCCAAATATCCGGCATTCCGTCCTCTTCCACCAACATTGATCTATAATCATTCGTACCGTATACTGCCATCACAAACTGTGACCACAGCTCCTGTGCAAAGTAGAATAGTGTAGGCTCGTGCACCTCAGTCTGATCTGCCACCCGTTCCAAAATACGCATAATCGACTCTGGAAAATCACCTGGCTGTAACGGAACCGTTTCAATGTCGATTTCCGCTTGTTCATCACCCCGTCTAATTTCTATCGTCCCTTCCATTCCGCGTCGTCGCATTGTCTGTAGAACACGGAATTGAAGTAAAGGATGGATTTCCCGTTCCGTAATCCAGCTAAGCAAGGCATCGTCGATTTCTGGCAGTTCCAGATAGGACAACTGCTCCAACGCTAAAATCGTCTGTTCGGATAAAGGTTCATCCATAGCCATCCGCAACAGCTTGTTGCCGTAACCTGCATCCTGTTCCTGCTTAAAGCGTGCATGACGGCGAGCTAACTCTACTTCACTGACTTCTTCTTCCACAGCGTCCGTTACCGCCCCGCTGTCAGCGTACTGTGGAAATGCAGCTTCCAGCCATTGCAATAGAGCGTTCCATTCATCGTATTGCTTCTGCTCCTGTCCCTGACACTGCATTAAAAAACGCAGCATCGCCATCGCCTCTCCGTAACGTTCGTTTTCAAGCATCACAGTAAGTTGAATTTGATAATAGTCCAGTGTCTTCGGAAACAATACAATATTATTTTCTTTTGTCGTCACCTTGGAGTCCTTTATTCAAGGCACCCCCTCTCCTTCGCAAGCTCAAGTATTTGTAGATTATATGAGAAACAGTAGCCGAAGTCCAACCACTCGTCTTACACATATTCACCTGTATTCTAACATACCCTTTTATAAGGCAAAAAAAACTACGTCTACTCAGAATTTATGCTGTATAAAGCCTCAATAAGCGATATATGCAAAATAAGACTTGAATTTCTTTTATCCATATGATATATTAATATTCGCTTGAATTTTATGTCCCAGTAGCTCAGCTGGATAGAGCAACGGCCTTCTAAGCCGTCGGTCGGGGGTTCGAATCCCTCCTGGGACGTCATAACAAGAAGCTTCCATTATGGAGGCTTTTTTTGTTCTCATGAGATAACCCACAGGGGAACGTCGGCCCATCGGCATCGTTAGCCTATACTTCGCAGTCAACCATAGGGAGAGTATCTCTTTTGATAAATTACACTAAAAAAGCTTCCGCAAGGAAGCTTTTTTCATGATAAATAATGTAGAAAGAATAGTCTGCCACGCTACTTTAGGCGCTGGTTTCAAGTCTCTACTCTTTCAATAAAACGCAGAAATTGCTATCATCTATCATGTTGCACCATTTTGAAGTAAAGGAGGTAGGCTGACTCCCTTGACTACGAATAAACTCCAAAAGTCGCGGGAAATTCATCGTTTTGTTGCCACTTTGCTTTCTATATTAGGTACTGGATTGGGTATGTTTTATCTCGCCATTCCTTCCTATATGATTGGAGGAGCGGCTCTGATCATCACACAGGGAATTCTGATCTATTTTACATTATTTTCTCTCGGGTACCTGCTTATTATTTCGGGACCGCTGGCCATTATTCTCCACATTTTAGGCATTGTTTTTACAGTACGATCTTTTCAAATTACAAGCAATGTGGATAGCGCGCCGACAGGTGCATCCTTGCCTTCCAAATGGCGCATGTTGCTCAGTCTCGCTGTGGGAGCTACACTTCTACTTCTTGCAGTCACAATGAAATACGTAGATATTATAGAGCCTTTTACACAAACAGGTGAAAATAAACGCAACGTAGCCGCAGAATCAGAGCAATATCTGGAGCAGAAATACGGAGAGGACTTTCAAATTCAAAATATTAGCTATCATAGTATTCCCTTCACTGACAGATAAAATGATCAAAGAATACGACGATTTTAAACTGAATCCCGAAGCGTCGGCGATCAGTATATTCGTATAATTGTATTCGAGGATCTAACTGACTCAGGATTGCCATTGGAAAAAGAACGGGTATTACAAACTGCAAAAGTTATCAAAACAGTGTTGGCCGGAAATAAAGCCTCATTAGATATCGAATACTTCCCTTCGGCTATGAATACCAAACGAAACCTTAAGGCAATAGAACTAAACGATTATATGTTTGGTCAGGACCATTTTGATGAAAAGACCTATGAAGTCCAGATAGAAGACATTTATAAGCTTATATCAACAGAGGATATACAAATCACATCGCTTGACCGCGTGAAGTAGCAAGGAGATTAATCAAATGAAATTAATATCTTGGAATGTAAATGGCTTAAGAGCCTGTGTGACCAAAGGGTTTTATACTTATCTAAAAGAAACGAATGCCGATATTTTTTGCGTACAGGAAACGAAGCTTCAAGAAGGGCAGATCCTCATGGAGAACATGGAGGAATACACACAATACTGGAATTATGCTGAGAAAAAAGGATATTCCGGCACGGCTATTTTCACCAAAATCAAGCCGCTGTCTGTGCATTATGGACTTGAAGAAAATGAAGAACCGGAGGGACGAACCATTACTCTGGAATTCGAACAATTTTATCTCGTCAATGTGTACACACCGAATACCAAACGGGACTTATCCCGACTGCCGTACAGACTGGAATGGGAAGACCGTTTTCGTAGTTACCTGCAACAACTGGATGCTTTGAAGCCTGTCATCGTTTGTGGAGACTTGAACGTAGCTCATCAGGAGATCGATCTCAAAAACCCCAAAGCTAACTACGGAAATGCCGGATTTACGCCTGAGGAAAGGGAACGCATGTCACAGCTGCTAGACGCCGGATTTATAGATACCTTTAGAACCTTTTATCCTGACCGGACGGATGTTTATTCCTGGTGGTCCTACATGCCAAAGGTGAGAGAACGGAATATCGGCTGGCGGATCGATTACTTCCTCGTCTCAGAGAGACTTCGTTCGCTATTGATGGATGCAAGTATTGATTGTCATATTACAGGCAGTGACCACTGTCCTGTGATATTGGAGTTGCAAGATATTTCAGCATAGGTCTCCCTGCCTGACACAAGGTTATTTAAACTCATAAAAAGCCGTCATGTCTGTTATTGCAGCATGACGGCTTTAATTAATGTGGCTATGTCCCCAAATATACCTCGATACGGGAAATCAACCGCTCTCTCACATCTTGTGCCTCTTTATGATCTAATACAGCCTGGCTTATCGTCTTCTTTTCGCCACTGGCGTAATGCAGTACATACTGGGTCACTATGCATTCCGGTGCATAAGTATCCTTGCGATCCGTATTAAAATAAGTCACCTGGCAGCTTCCGAGAAAACAGAAAGATAGCTCACCTGTAGCTGTGAAAAGCCAGCCTGGCAGCTTAGGCTCCAGCTTCAAGGATAGGCCCCTATGATCATAACCAAACGGCTGCCCGCCCGTCATCATCCATATCCACATATGGATAAATTCTGCCGTAGATCCGCTCAGTCTCGCGATATATCCCGTTCCATGCAAACTTGCATCAGGATTAGCACTGCTAGCAATAAAGGAGCTGTTCTCCAGCGTGCTTCTTCCGTAGACCTCTGGGTCCATAAAAGGTGGCAACGCTTTTTTAATGTCTGAAAAAAATTCAGTGTATAGACCCGCCTTTAGGCATTCAAGTAAATATTTATATTCCATATGCATAAATATAGATTCATTTTCCAGCCAACCCGGCGTAAAAGCTCTGGAACGACCGAGTTCGAATGGCTGTCCAGCCAGACTTTCATTCACCTTATACATGCCCAGCTTCCTGTCGTAAAGCCCGCTCTGCCTGATTTGCCGATACAGCTTCTGCCCATTTACAATGTCGCCAACCACTTTCATAGCCCGGGTCGGTCCCTCTAGAAAATGTGGTATATCTTTACGTTCGAAGGAAAGTATGTTTACGAACTTGCCCCCGCACTCATCCTCCTGTACCTCGAATTCTCTGGCTTCATAATAAAAGAAGGTTGGGTATATCCCCTCACCGATAAGCAGAGCCTTATCGATCCCCTGTTGAAGCTTACGTTCAGCCTGGCGCAAAAACACCAGCACATCATCAAACACTAGTGATGTTTCTGCCCCTTCAAATCCAAAACGAACTGTTTCGCGATACGCTTCTCTAGCATCCGAAATCCGTGACCAGAAGCTGTAATCCTTGCTTTTATTCCTGTAATCAGCCTCATCAGAATCGTGGTAGTATCCCTCCATTGTGAGCCTCAACTGTTGGATCAACTTAGCAACTTCTCGCGGCAACCGTAACACAGAATCGCCCGAAAGCTTCACCTGTGCATGTATTAAAAATCTTACGAGTCGCTGTAATTCACACAGTTCACCGAATCCAGAAGCAAACAACCCCGGAAGTCCGTTCATGGAATCATTCCATCCCGGCTTGCCCGCCTCCATCTCAATTCCCAAGCCCTCCGGGTCCAGCGTAGACAGCTTGATGGCTGCTAATGACAGCAGCTTTTCATATAAATTGGACTTATAAATCTCTCCGCTTCCATGTTCGGTTCGAACCCAATGAACATCGCGATCCCGGGCGTGCAGCTGAGCTTCTTTCTCCTTACTCTCTACGACCGCCTCGTACTGACGGATACGTCCGTCCTTCATCTGCACGTATCTGTTTCGACGTGGCTGTACCCATGCCGGACTGTCGTAATACATGTACACTCTGGTCGCGAGCAAGAGTTCCTCTTGTTTGTCCGGATAGATACTTAGATAACTTTCGATTAAATCCATGTTATAAGTCCAATGGTCAATCCAGAAACCTTCACCAAAATCAGCCTCATAGCATTGTTCGGAATGCTTGAGGGCTTCGGTTACAAACGTCTCAACCGTTTGCTTTAGTGCGATGTTGTCATGAATGATATGTTGAATCAGCTCACCCGGGGTGAACGACGATTGAAAAAAAGCACGCAAAGACGAGTGACCTGCCACATCCACCTGTCCTAGCAACGGCTCCAGCTCTCGTATTTGAAAGCTACACCCCTTTACAACAAGCGGATTATAGCCGTCTGGCTGAATCAGGCTCATAAACAAACGGATATTGAAATCTCCTACGCCGGGGTTAAACCACACATCATTTCTCCGGTTCTGGTTTGCATCACGAAAATTACCATTTCCTTGAGAATAATATCCCGCCTGGAGCCTAAAGAAATTATAGTCCCGTTCGAGATCCCCATGCTTGCGCGAAAATACATGATATACAAACGGATGCTCCGTGCCGTTGTCCAGCAGCAATGGATAACCACCGCGTAACAGGTTATCCAGATAGTTCTGACGGCAGTATTCATCAAATAACGGAATGGATGTCCGCGTTGCCATTTCATCCGTCAACTCTTCGATCAACGCTTTGGCTTCCTCCGCCTTCTGCTCGATATAAGGTATGGTTGCAATTTCCGTAATCCGTTCATTGATAGATTGAATATCATTCACATGCCCGATAATCGTACAGTGATTGATGGTAGTACCTGCCGCCAGTCGTGCTGTGTAGCCGCTAAACCCACAAGGCACTTTATTTGTCGTCACAGGCTGTTGTGAAACCAAGTCTTCGACGCGTGAATGGATAAAGCGATCAGGGAAGGTCAGTGCCGTATTTTCACCAAATATTACGGACGGATCGACAATTGGACTCAGTAGCCTGGTCTTGCCCTCCTCCTCTACGAAGCTGTACATAAAGTGTCCCGCTTCAATTTGATGGATCTCACTTGTATCCGCTGTGCTCCCACGCACCTTATAGTAAGGAATGCTATTGTTGAGATTATACACATCCATCCAGCTTTTCAGTGTATGTCCAAGCTCCTTGTACGCCGCATTATCAATACCGAAGGGCAACACGGCAGGCATGCCGTCCAGCACCTCCATTTCAAACTCTTGCGCGGAATGATTGATAATCTCCACCTTGCGCACCAAAGCAGCGTAACTTTCATGGGGAAGCGTGAAATATTGCACACGCACCTCAAGCCCTATGTCTGGATTGGTGCTCCGTATTTCTAGCATATGGCGAGATATCAACATTTTTTGCTGTTCACGCTCCACTGGATGCACAGCCGAAAATGGCTCCACATAGCCCCACTCGCCCTGCATCTTCACTTTTAAAAACGTTCGAAAGCCATGTATCGGCACAAGACTATAGCTGCGGTTGGCCGGAAAAAACTCCATGATGGCTCCATTCTTATCCTCTACACCAAAGCTTGCGATTCCTTGCCCACGATTAACATAATAGGCCCACAGCGGAATCCCCTGAACGCCAGCAATACCGGGTAGAAAACTGGAAAAGGGCTTGGCCTGCGCATAATTCTCAATCACAAAACGTCCTTGATCGTCAAAATAATATTGCTGCATCGTGCACCCCTTTTCTGTTTAAAACCCGTTATTCGCCATCACTTGCTTGAACCACAGCGCACTTTGTTTGGGTGTCCGTTCCTGCGTGTCGTAATTGATGTGTATAATCCCAAAACGTTTGCTGTATCCCCAGGCCCATTCAAAGTTATCAAGGAAAGACCAGACAAAATAGCCCTTAAGCTGACCTCCCTCCCCAATAAAGCGATGGCATGCCTTTAAATGTTCCTCAATGTAATGCTGACGCCCAATGTCTTCAATCTTTCCATTCACCAGTTCGTCCTTCATCGCTGCTCCGTTTTCCGTAATCAGGATGGGTAATCCCTTGGAAAAATCCTTCTCAATCCGCGTCAGCAGCTTATAAAAGGATTCAGGGTGAATCTCCCATCCCATATCCGTTACCGGTTCCTCTATAGAAACCTGCTCGACCTGAAGCAACGAAGCGTCTGTAGTCGCTCGAATGATGCTGCGGGCGTAGTAATTGATGCCCAAAAAATCCCCTGGCTGCTGAATCAGCTCCATATCACCAGGCTGTACAAAATCCAATCCGTTCAAGTGCGCCCCGTACCATTCCACCATATCCTCAGGGTATTTCCCGTTAAACAATGGCTCGGCAAACCAACGATTAATAAAGCCATCCCGCCGGACAGCAGCGGCTACATCCTCAGGGTGTTCAGAGGCTGCATCGACATGCTCCATGTTCAGCGTAATACCGATATTGCCTGTCAGGCCCTTTTCCTTGTGTAAGTTCATGGCTATCCCGTGACATATCAGAACATGATGAGCGGCAGTAAAGGCTTCCCTCCAGTTCTCATGGCCGGGGGCATGCTCGCCTGTGCCATAGCCCAAAATAGAGGCGCAGTAGGGCTCATTTATCGTATTCCACCAGTTTATACGCTGTCCAAATCGATCCATGATTACAGAGGCATACGTTTTAAAATGTTGGATAATCTCTCGCTGCGTCCAACCGCCCTCGTCCTCAATCCACTGCGGTAGATCCCAATGATATAGCGTCAGCATTGGAATTAGCCCGGCCGACTCAATCTCATCTAGCAGGCGCTCATAGAAGAGCAACCCCTGTTCGTTAACCACGCCAGGTGCGGGAATAATGCGCGGCCAGGCCACGGAAAAACGGTAATGTAAAAAACCAAGTTGCTTCATTAATTGCACGTCTTCCTTAAAGCGGTGAAAATGGTCACAAGCCACATCTCCGCAGTCCCCTCCGATCACCTTTCCGGGTACTCGACAGAAAGTATCCCAAATAGAAGGCGTTCTTCCTTCCTCATCTACGCCACCTTCAATTTGATAAGAAGAGGTCGAAGTTCCCCACATAAACGTGGTGGGGAATGTATAGGTATTCTCACTCATACTCGGTATCATCCTTTCAGGTATCAAGACTTCACAGCTCCGGCCATTGCACCGCCGACAATAAAGCGCTGGAGGAAAATATACAAAATTACGAGCGGTAATGTAACAATCAGAATGCCGCAAGCGAGCAGCGGCCAGTTGTTCATGTATTGTCCGTAGAAGGAGAACAATCCCTTGGTCACTGGCTGATACGCAGGATCAGACAAATAAATAGTAGGACCTATAATGTCGTTCCACGCCCCAATCGCTGTCAAAATGATGCCTGTCGCCAACACCGGCTTCATCAGCGGGACAAGAATCGTAAACAAATATCGTGAATATCCGCACCCGTCCATTGCAGCCGCTTCATCCAGCTCTCGGGAGACAGACTTGATATATCCCACAAACATCAGGAAAGCGATGCCGGTACCTGTTGTTTTCAGCAAAATAAAACCAAGCTGGGTATTGTAAAGTCCCAGACTATTAATGAGAGCAAATTGCGGAATCAGCGGATTCGGGAGATACATGGATATCAGGAAAAACACATAAAAGAAGGTACTGAACTTAACATATCCCCGCGCCAGTGGAAAAGCTGCAAACGCGGATATAATCAGCGTTAATAACGTAGATACGCCTGTATACAAAATACTGTTCCACATGTATTGAGAGAAGTTCCCTTTTTCCCAAGCATCCATAAAATTCTCCAAGCGTATACCCTTGGCTAGAGCTACAGGGTCCATCAGATACTCACTTTGAGTCTTCATCGATACATTAAAAAGGTAGAAAAGCGGGAGTACATATAACGAAAGCATGAGCAGTACAATGGTGTAGCTCATTATTTTGGTTCCTTTGCTACTGCTCATTACATTTCCACCTCTCTTCTACGCAAGTAATACAGAGCAATCATCGATACCGTAAATACGAACACAAACTGGATCATAGCAACTGCGGAAGCAAGACCGTAATCTGATGTCCCAGAGCCAAAGGCTGTGGCATACACATCAAACGCAAGTGTTGTCGTGTTGAATTTACCACCTGTCAGCACATAAATAATGTCAAAGGTCTGCAATGCGCCGATAATGGACAGCAGCATATTGACGGTAAAGGACGGCGCAATCATCGGAAAGGTAATATTTATGAACGCTTTCCATCCAGAGGCACCGTCCATATACCCTGCTTCATATAAGTCACTGGGGATGGATTGGAGTCCGGCTAAGAAAATAGTCATCGAGTAACCCATGTACATCCAAATTTGCACAAAAATAATCAATTCAAATGCAATATCATAATCCCCGAAGAAGTTGGAGCTGGTTCCAAAAAAGTTCATCAAGGCTTGCGCAGGACCCCCAAGCGGATTGGCAAGCAGCTGCCAGATCAGGCCGGATACCGTGACCCCGAGCACAACGGGCAGGAAAAATACAGAGCGATATAACACATCCCCTTTGAGCTTCTTATTAATCAGGATGGCCATGAACAGCCCCACTGCATTTTGAATCACAACCACCGCTACGGCAAAATATAAGGAGCGGCCAATGGAAGCGATACGATCTCCAGAATCGGAGGAGGTGAAAAAGGTCGTGTAATTCTCGAATCCAATAAAATTCCACGTCTGTCCCGGAACCCCGGTAGCATCTGTAAAGGAAAAAAGAACGGTTACCATAGAGGGTCCAAAACCAAGCAGCAAATAGAGCAGCACCGGAATACTCAGCAAAAGATAGGGCATTATCCGGGCCGCACCCTTTCCGAAGGGATACATGGGTCTCACACCTTTTTACATTATTTGGGATTTTACAAAATTCGATTCCAGTCGCTCCAAAGTGTAATATATAGACGAACTAGACCATTTCGGTCTATATATTGTGTAGATTTATTTAGGGGCTGCCGCATCCCAGTCTGCCTGAGATTTCTGAGCAAGCTCCAAAGGCGTCTTTATCGGACCAGCAGGCGCCAAAAATTCCGCGTGTACGCTGGCTTCCTTAATGTACTGTCCAACATTCTTACGATTGATAAACAGCTGATCCCAAGAGAGCTTGAAGTTTTCCAGTGAAGGCTGGATTTCATTAACAAAGTCGCTGCTTATCTTCACATCAGATTGTGTTGGCAAAAATCCAGCAGCGTTCACAAAATCGGTGTAATTCTGCTTCTCGGAGAGCATTTCAAGCCATTTGATCGCATAATCCTTGTTTGGCGATTTCTCCAATACCATCCAGGTCATATCGTACTTGCCTGCAAGGTTTTTATTTTTGGCCGGATCGTTACTGCCTGGAATCGGGAAATAACCAAATTTCATCTCTGGATTGGCTGTCTGGATCGTAGTTGCATCCCACGTACCATCCGCAATCATGGCCACACGACCTGAAGCAAACAAGCTTGGCAAGGTTCCATAGTCAATCCCCATAAATCCACTAATGGCGTTGTTCATCAAAATTTGTGATTTTTCCAGAACCTCGAGCTGGACGGGGTCTGTCAGCTTCGTCTTACCTGTCCATAGCCCTTTGATATATTCCAGCTGATCATCATGGATAGAGGCTTGAAGCCCTTGGACAGCAAGATTAATAGGCCATACATCCTTACCGCCAAAACCAAGCGGTTCTACGCCATTATCCTTAAGCACCTTCATCACATTCACCAGTTCGTCCCATGTCGTCGGCACAGCAAGATTATATTTTTCAAAGATCTCTTTGTTGTAAAACAGGCCTGTCAGGGCCACCTTTCCCATGTTTACACCGTATACTTTGTCGTTGTAGGTCATGGCATTTTTGACATCTGTAGGATTATAGTTTTTGATAAAAGCTTGATCCGACAGATCTGCAATGAGCCCTCCCTCAATCCACTGCTTCCACATCGGATCAGCTGCTCCCTTAGACCATTCCTGCGGTGCGCCTACGAAGCTGAATTTCAGAGGAATAATGTCTGCATCACCGGTTGAACCAGCATTCATACGCGTTTGCATCAGTTGATCATAAGTGGAATCAGCAGGAACCGTCGTATACTCCACCTGAACATCGGGATACTTCTCTTCAAACTTTTTATTAAATTCCTTTATATAGTTATTAATATTTTCCTGCTGCCAATGAATAATCTTTAACGTGACCTTTTTATTCCCGTTCTGTCCAGCTTCGCCACCTTTGCCGCAAGCGGCCAACACCACGATTAAAGCGGTTACAATAAGTAAAGAAAGACACTTTTTCAGCATTACAAAATTCCCCCTGTAATCTTAGAATAAATGCATTCACTTTTACGAAAGCGGTTTAGTTAATTACAGCTACTATTATGTATCGGATAGCCTGTATTTGTAAATAGCAATTTGTAAATTATCAAAAAAACATTAACTACCGCTAAATCAAACTTAATTCTCCATAAAATATTAGGTAACATCCTTTATTAGCACTGTTGACTCACTTCTATGAGGTAGCATAGAATACGAGTAATCATTAATTTTGAAAAGCAAAGTCAATTTAACTAAATCAGTTTAGTTACGGAGGATTCCATGAATATAAAAACAATAGCTAGCATGGCAGGCGTTTCGGTGGCAACGGTTTCGAAAATCATTAACAATTACACGGACATCAGTGAGGAAACTCGGCAGCGGGTACTTAAAATCATGGAGGAAACAGGCTATAGACCCTCCTCCTCGGCTAAAACGCTGGCTACCAAAAAATCTAATCTGGTAGGCGTTATATTTGCCGGCAAGCTGAATGTTGATTTTAGTCATCCTTTTTTTGTAGATATCATTAACGTCTTCAAAAAACAGATTGGCTTGCTCGGTTACGATCTGCTGTTTTTTTCAAATGAGAAATTTCTGGATAATGGAGAGGACTATTTGGCACGCTCAAAATATTTTTCAGTGGACGGGTGCATTATTATTGCTGGAGATGAAGTGGAGAAGAGTGTTTTTGATCTCGACGCCAGCCCTATCCCTTGCATCGGTGTCGATATTGAGCTAACCGGAGCCAGTTCCTGCTACATCATGTCCGACAATCAGAAGATTTCAATGAAGGTTGTTGAGCACTTTTACATGAATGGATACCGCGAAATGGGTTTTATAGGCATTGAACGTCCCTCCTTGGTTATTAAAGAGAGAGAGGAAGCCTTTATCACTTCACTAAAACGGTTTAGTCTTGATGTCAGACCTGAATGGTTCGTGTATGGTAAGGACTACGCGGCAGAAGATGGATACCAGATCGCGAAAGCGTGGATACAGCAAGGAAATTTACCAAAGGCTATTTTTGCGGCTACCGACCTGCTTGCCTTTGGTGCCATACGTGCTTTCAAGGAAAGCGGCTTGAGGGTACCCGAAGATATTGCTGTAGTGGGATGTGATGATATAGAAGCCTGTCGTTATACCGAACCTCCACTAACGACTGTAAAACAAGACAAGCAAAAAATAGGCCGTCTAGCCGCTATGGTGCTGTTTGACCTGATGAATAAACAAATGGATACCAAATGTATTAAAGTCGAGCCGGAACTGGTCATTCGTAGCTCCTGCGGAGCCGGCCAACATTGGAACCATACGAAGGTCAAAGGTTAGCTCACGCCTTAAAAAAGATGACTCCTGATAAATTCTAAATTCAGAAGTCATCTTTTTGCAGTTTAATATTCAGAGACCCATCGCTTAATCATTACTTGTAGGCCATCGTCGCATTCACAGCCTTTTTCCAGCCTTCATACAAGCCTTCACGTGTTGATTCATCCATATTCGGGGCAAAAGAGGTTTCCACCCTCACCCGCTTACGAAGTTCATCCGTACTCTTCCAATATCCAATAGCCAAACCTGCCAGACATGCAGCCCCCAGTGCCGTCGTCTCATGGATCACTGGCCGCTCCACTGTTGCATCCAAAATATCGCTCTGGAATTGCATCAGAAAATTGTTCAACACAGCTCCTCCGTCCACCCGCAGCGTCTTCACCGCAATACCTGAATCGATCTCCATGGCTGTAAGCACATCCTTGGTCTGATAAGCGAGTGACTCCAATGTGGCGCGGATAAAATGTTCCTTCGTGGTCCCTCGTGTCAGGCCGAACATCGCTCCGCGCACCTCGCTATCCCAGTAGGGGCTGCCCAGTCCGACAAAAGCGGGGACAAGATACACTCCTTCTGTAGACGAAACACGAGCGGCATAAGGCTCACTGTCCTTCGCTTCACGGAACATACGCAGCCCGTCTCGCAGCCACTGGATCGCCGCCCCCGCTACAAATACACTCCCCTCGAGTGCGTATTGCACTTTGCCTTCCTCCAGTCCCCAAGCGATGGTCGTAATCAGGCCGTGTTTAGATTCAACAGGTTGTTCCCCCGTATTCATCAGCATAAAGCAGCCTGTGCCGTAGGTGTTTTTGATCATCCCTTTTTCGTAACATGCCTGACCGAACAAGGCTGCCTGCTGGTCACCTGCTGCACCGGCAATCGGTACATTCTGACCGAAGAAATGATAATCCACGGTGTGCGCATATACCTCGGAAGAGGGCCTTACCTCAGGTAGCATGATTTTCGGAACACCCAGAATGTCCAGTAGCTCTTCGTCCCACTTTAGCTCATAAATGTTGTACATGAGCGTCCTAGCCGCATTTGAGTAGTCCGTCACATGTGCCGTTCCGCCGGATAGTTTCCAGATCAGCCACGAATCAATCGTACCGAATAACAGGTCACCTCGTTCCGCCTTTTCCCGCGCGCCCTCCACATGGTCCAGTATCCACTTTACTTTAGTGCCTGAAAAATACGGGTCGATCAACAGCCCTGTTTTGCTGTGAAACAGTTTCTCGTGTCCTTGCCGCTTCAATTCTTCACAGATGTCAGAGGTTTGGCGTGATTGCCATACGAGTACGTTATACACGGGCACTCCTGTATTTTTGTCCCACACAGCCACCGATTCTCGCTGATTGGTAATGCCGATGGCAGCCACCTGGTTTGCTTTTACACCGGATTCGGAAAGACAGGAGGCAATGACTCCGAGAATAGAGCTCCAGATTTCATTCGCATTCTGCTCCACCCAGCCGGGATGAGGAAAATATTGCGGAAATTCTCGCTGAGCCGAGTACACTACATCTCCTTCGCTATTGAACAAAATCGCTCTTGAGCTTGTCGTTCCCTGATCTAGTGACAAAATATATTTTCCCATTGTTCATCTCTCCCCGTGTAAATCCATCGTTTTTACGCTGTAAGTTTGTGATCCGTTTTATGATTTTTATAAGTACGACTCATACGGAAGGTAGTCAAGAGTACAATCACAATGATCCCTAGTAAAATCCAGAAAGCCGGAGTCACACTCCCCCTAAAAACAGCCTGATAAAACAGCCCTGCGAAAGATCCACCCAACAGCGGCCCTACAATGGGCACCCAGGCATATTTCCAGTTGGATGCTCCCTTACCGGGAATCGGTAGTAAATAATGCATCAGACGCGGCCCAAAATCTCTCGCTGGATTGATGGCATAGCCCGTTGTCCCTCCAAAGGATAAACCGATACTAACAACCAAAAAACCCACAATCAGCGGTTTTAAGCCCCCTGTAAATGAATTGGCACCAAATGACTGCAGAGCAAGCACAAAGATGAAAGTACCTATCATTTCACTAAGCACGTTGGCAAACGGATGATCAATAGCCGGTCCTGTCGCAAATACACTGAGTTTGGTTGCTGTGTCCTCCGTCTCTTTCCAGTGAGGCCAATAATGCAAAACGACGATGATCGCACCCGCCATGGCCCCCAGAAGCTGAGCCACAATATAGCCGGGAACATCCCGCCATGGAAAAACACCCTGAAATGCCAGCGCCAGTGTCACTGCCGGATTCAAATGGGCTCCGCTGATTTCACCTACTGCATACACCCCAACAGCAACCGCGAGCCCCCATCCCATTCCAATCACAATCCAGCCGGAAGCGTGAGCAAATGACTTTTTCAGGGACACCCCTGCGCACACCCCGCCACCTAGGGCAATAAGAATCATTGTCCCTATAAATTCGGCTGCGTATGGCGACATACAACCTACCTCCTCAATAGATCACCCGATTTTGATCGCTTTCATCGCACAAAAAAAGAAAAGCCATCACAAACCAACCCTGTGCTGTACCATGGGATGTCTGCGTGGCTCTCTTGTCTCCGTCACGATTATTAACTTAAATTTGATACTATATAAGCATGTAAGCGATGTCAACTACGGATTTACGTCTTTCCCTAGCTTAAAATAATCGTTGACCATGTTAGATACCCCGATTTATGATGTAAAAAAATGGGCAAAAGTAAGGATTTCAGGATGAATACGACACTCCCAAACTCGATGAAGAAGGGAAGAATGTTATGCTGAAATTTCTGCAAAAAATCGGCAAGTCGTTAATGCTTCCAGTAGCCACTCTACCCGCCGCAGGGATTTTACAAGGATTAGCACTGATTAATTATGAAACGGATATACCGTTTGGTCCCGTAGTTGGCGGATTTCTGAATCATTATGTAACTCCTTTTCTGAACGAGGGGGCGGGGGCTATCTTTGGTAACCTTGCGCTCATTTTCTCCATTGGTGTTGCCATTGGTCTGGCAGGCGACGCAGTAGCCGCATTATCGGCAGTCATTGCCTATATGGTGTTGACCCGTATTTTGGCGGCAGTGCCGGGTATATTTGCATATATTCCAGACGACGTCAAGCTGGACATGGGCATATTGGGTGGTATTTTTATCGGTGGATGGTCTGCTTTTCTGTTTAAAAAATATCATAATATACAGCTCCCGGATTGGCTTGGCTTCTTCTCGGGCAAACGTTTTGTCCCCATGATTACCGCCTTCACAACCATGATTCTAGCCATTCTGCTCGGTATGATCTGGAGTCCGATCCAAGATGGGATTGCAGTCTTCGGCAACTGGATTGTCGGCTTTGGCGGAATCGGATCAATGGTATTCATGATTGCCAATCGGCTGCTAATCCCGCTCGGTTTGCATCATGTGTTGAACTCAATCGCATGGTTTCAAATTGGTGACTACACCAATGCTGCTGGTGAGGTCGTTCATGGTGACCTGACACGTTTTTTCGCAGGCGATACATCGGCGGGTATGTTCATGTCCGGCTTCTTCCCCATTATGATGTTCGCTCTGCCAGCAGCAGCCCTCGCATTTATCCATACGGCTAAGCCGGAAAAACGTAAAGCCGTCGCTTCCATCTTCATCGGTTCTGCGCTGGCATCGTTCCTGACCGGAATTACCGAGCCTCTCGAATTTTCGTTTATGTTCATTGCACCATTGCTTTACGGCGTTCATGCTCTGCTGACAGGCCTGAGTGGCCTGGTCGTATACCTACTGGATGTCAAACTGGGCTTTTCCTTTTCAGCAGGACTCATTGACTATCTGGTCAATATGAAACTCTCCACCCACCCATTGCGAATGATCCCGATCGGGCTTGTCTTCGCCCTCATCTATTACTTTCTGTTCCGGTTTATCATTCTCAAATTCAACCTAAAAACTCCTGGGCGTGAAGACGATGTAGAAGACAGTCTCCTGTCTGAGGCTAACGAATCTGTACCCAATGGAAAAGCAAACGCTACATCCGACACTCCATCTAGTCAGGCAGGCAGGGTACTAACCTATCTCGGCGGTTCGGACAATATCCTAAGCATTGATGCCTGCATCACACGGCTACGTCTTGTCGTCAAAGACGACAAAGCAGTTAACGATCAAGCTCTCAGGCAGCTCGGAGCGTCGGGAATCATCAGGCTGGGTAACGGAGCGCTGCAGGTTATTTTCGGGACTCGGTCCGAAATTCTGAAAGATGAAATACAGAGGTTGATGTAAGTAAGTTCAGGTTCACAAAAAGGGTATCTCTTCAATCATCGAGATACCCTTGAGGTTGCCGTCAATACGCCAATAACTTAGATACGCCTAAATTAGGATGTCATATATGCGTTGTTATCTGTATTATTTTCTTTTAGGCACTTATCTTAGATCGGTGCTTTGCACTCTTTTTTGTTTCAACAATAACCATTCACGACATACCTTTACCTTTATCTGCGCAAAGGCATAGACGATGCCGAAGGAGCAGGCTACAGTCGTCAGATAAACCAAAAGCAGTGCCACGAAGAAAGGAAGCTGACTTACCAAATCACCGACCAAGCACAGCACGATGACCAAAATAAATACGTTCGCTGTAAAGGCCCGGTACGCATAAGTAGATAACCATTTGTAATAGGGAAGTGAACGGGAATTTACGCTGATCAAATGTCTTGCCAGCATGTAAATCAGGAAAATCACTACCAAACTGTACAAGGTCATGGACGGCTTCAGATAAATCAGATTGCCAAATGACATATCCTCAAATCCAAAACCGAAAAATTCGCGATTTGTCCAAATGAGAATAAGCAGCATTACCGGAATGAGTATGAACTGAATCCGGCGAAGCACTCCGTCGAACTGTTTCTTATATACCCAAGCGATTCCACCTAGTAAAGCATAAATAAAATAACTGACGAAAAAGCGGTCAAGGTAACGTAGACTAATCGCATATGCTCCTTGAAATACGAAGGTATCGTACATCCATAGCCATGCTCCGAAAATCACGAAGCTCACAATAAGCAGCGGAATGACCCGCTTAGGCTTAGCCAGGTATTTATAGCAAATGAAGATAAGGACTGGCATCAGCACTTGAAATTGCAGCATCATCACCGTGTACCAAAACTGTGATGATGCATTACCGAGCACAAATGACTCGATGAGCGTCCGGAATGATGTAACGTGCTGATTAACCTGAATTTCCGGGAAGAAAATCAAGCCAGCCGCTGCCCACAGTAAATAAGGAATCACGAGCTCCCCGAATTTTTCCTTGTAAAAATGGGATACCTTCGTATGCTGATTATTTTTCACCATCCCATATACAATGGCAAAAATAAAGACTGGCGCAGTATACTTTACTATATTGAAAATGACGCCTAATAAGGCTAGGTTATCGTTAGTGTGTGCATACTTCAGAAACATCCCCAGAACGCTTTGCAAGATCGCTCCGCTGACGGCAAACACCTTTAAGATGTCGCTCTCATTAATATTAATATTCCGCTCTTCAGTGTTTTCCATAATACGCACTTCCCCTTTGACAGCTTGCCTGAAGCCAAATGGTCGTGCATTCCTCCCTTTTGCCGTTGATTATAGCTCCTTATTGCCAAGGATTACGAACGAGCTTGGGACCCGAAGAAGTTCGCAGCACCACAGTGCTGGCCCGTCTCTCAAGAATTTCGCGCAGGACGTAGGCACCGTCTCTTGTCTCCAATTGAATGTCAATTCGAACACCCAGATGCTCCAACTTGTGCACAAGTCTTTCAGCTGCTGTATAATCAATAACCTCTGAACCATCTATAACAAGGTCAAGATCACTCGTTTCCTTCACAGTCGGGTATTGCGTTACTATTTCGAATCCTGCGCTCCCCGCTGGCCCCCAGCGCCAATCCGCCATCATTTCTGCTAACAAGTCCATCAACTGAAGAACAGGCTGCTGCCGTCTCTCTGTAGACAAGGAGTTCCACATCTGACGTTTTACTATCGCATAGGGAGACACGATCTGGCACAACCCTTTCGGGTCCAGAAATGCAGCTTCCCGTTGATTCCGTTCCTGTCCCCGTACTCCGACGGGAATGCAACCATCCGCCGACGGATCGGCTCGGCGAACGACCACAAAGGGGGTCCGCCTCAGCGAGGCGGTTACCCACTCCTTGTCTTCATATAAGGAGAGATATTTCAAATTGGACACTTCAATCAGATCATGTGGATGGATTACCATTGCTCCAAAAGCGCATCTCGAACGCCACGGGTTGCAGTCCGCCCGCCCGCCATAGCTTCCTTGGTCTGCAATCGGAAGCTCAGGTCGCGGGGCGCTCCTTTCGTACTCTCGATTGCCTCGGAAATGGCCTTTTCCACGATGGCTACATCACTACTCTGTGGATCGTCTGCATGGATACCGCTCAGCATCTGATATAATGCCCCCAGAGTACTGTAGCTACGAACATCGTAGGCCATAGCTGGAACTTTCTTGGTAGCTTCTTCAAGCTCGGCAATCGTCCGCTTGGTAATCCGAGCAGCAGAAGCCTTGGACATGGCCTGAATATTGACCTTGCTGTCATCCAGTGCGATCAAACGATTCGATTGCAGCCCATGCGCGAGGAAGCCCCCGGAAATCGCGTTACCGACAATCACACCAATAACTGGATGGCCTTCTAATCTAGCGGTTGCGTAAGCATCTGCACTTGCAGCCAGGGCAAGACTGATACCGACCATTTCTTCCTTATAGCCATAGGCTTGACTCGGTACATCAATGATGGCAATGATCGGACGTTTGGTTTCTTTTTTCTCATCTTGACGGATTGCGTCCCTGATGATTTGAGCCACCGTCCAGCCTTCAAGCATACCAACCTCACCGTTTCTGACACGCGGGAATCGGTTGGTGGCATTCGGAACAATGGCGATATATCTGCACAGTTGTCCGTTCTTATCCACGTCTGCCGCAAGCACTGAAGGAACATCGCTGATTGGGTGAGCAATGCCCGTCAAGCGGGAGAACCAGCGATAACCTCTACTATCCGACATGTCGGCCGCACCCTCTTTTGCCAGCGGGACAGGCTGCTGCACAGGCTGTATCTGCGTGTAAAATTCGCGATAGCGCTCAGGTGTCCAAGCTTCTGTAGGATCAAGAGTGTTTAACAGGGTCAGATAGAAATCGATTTGCTCTGTTTTAGCAGGCTTCGCCGGTGCCTTGAGCGCAGTATCAATCGCTTCGGCAACTGCATCCGTCGTATCTTCCACCATTTCGTCAATCAATCCGGTTTGGAAGCGCTGGTTAGCTCCGATTGTGTCCCAAATCAAGGCTTTGTCGCTTGCATCGAACTCCATGACCCCTGCTTCCTGCTCAATGACCTCCGGCCCGTTCAGACCGAGACGCGCTTTCTTCGTAGCAATCAGAGTGGTAAACAATTCTGCAGTAATGGACATTCCCCCAAATGCCCCTACGCGGCCCGGGATCAGTCCGATAACAGGAACGTATTTACGCAAGGCAACGATCTGGGTAGCAATCTCCGAAATCGACAACAATCCATAGTTCGCTTCCTGTAGCCGAACACCCCCTGTATCGAAGATCATGATGGGATGTAGTTTGTTCCCTCTCTTATTCTCTTCCAGTGCCAGTTCGAGCGCTCCGGAAATTTTGGCCCCGCTGACTTCTCCAATACCTCCTCCTTGAAAAGCGCCTTCCATCGAAATGATCAAGACCTTCTGTTTGTGTATTTCGCCAAGAGCCAGAATGATCCCGTCATCGCTCTGAGGAACAATGCCTTGCGGCTCTAAGTGGGGGGATTGGATTTTGTCCAACGGCCCAAGCATCTCCCGGAAAGTCCCTTCGTCCAGCAACGCTTTGGCTCTCTCGCGTCCATTCAGTTCCACAAAACTATTCTGCATAATCTAGCACCTCCAACACTTGCGTAAATCTAAGCGTTACTACACCCGGAGTAGCTCCGAAGTCATGAACTGTAATATTGGCAGTAATCGGATAACGGTTAAAAAAACGGATCAGAACATTCTCCCATACTTGTCCAAATCCTTCACTGCCTGTTAAAATGCTGACGTGGGTGGTCTGGCCTTCCACAGGCTCTACAATAATCTCCAAATCCCCCGAACCGACAACACCGATATGTGCCGGCTTACGGATGGGCTTCGTAGTCTGGTATTGAAACTGTAATTTTTCCATCCTTCAGAAACACCTCCAATTAAAAGTATCAATCGATAAGAAATAATGTCGCAGCTAGCAGGTCGGCACTGCCTCCGGGTGAAAGTTGTCTAACATTGCAATACTCGGACAAGCGGTAGAGCAACTTTCTGCCCGACTGGGTTCTTAATCCGTCTGCTGCAAGGAACGCTGCGGACATTCTCTGAATCGCCATTAGATCCGACACCTGACCGCGGTGCAGGATACAAGTATCATCCACACTTGCCATCAAGGCCAATAAAGCTTCTATGCGTGCTTCCACCTCTGTCTTCCCACAAGCCCTGGCACGCAGCAAAGCAGGCAAAGCTTCGTCCCGGATGTGCGGAAAGCCTAGCTTCGCTTCTTCCTCTGCCCCCACTACCGCGTATTTCTTTTTAACCGCTTGTCCATTCGTCTGCTGCATCGGGCGGTACCGGTCATGGAACGATGCGATTCTTCCTGCAATGCTCATTATCTGATGAGGGTCCCGCTCCCTCGGAAAGGCTGCCCGTGCACTCGTTAAAAGCCCCAGGGTCCAAATGGCACCCTTATGTGTATTGACACCGTTCGTTGCACTGAGCATCACCTTTTCGCCTTCCCGCCCGATAAGAGCGATCTGCTCACGCAAAGTCTGGTTCACCGGGTGAAGGTATGACACAATGGCTATTTCCCGAAACGTATCCTCCAATACTCTTGCTGATGCAAGCATTAGATCGATGGACATATCTGTATGAGAGCCATTGTCTCTGGCATCGACAAGTCCAGGCTTGGGCGTAAGAAGGGCCTCTTCCATCAGGGCTTTTACAGCTTTGGCAGCCAGAGAAGCCGTGAAAGCTGAATGCTTCATCGTGAGCATGGCTTTAAGACCAACTCCGGAATTTAGCCGGCGGATCATACAATCCGTCTGACCAATCTACGAGGTCGTTAACCGTCTGTGCTGCCAGCAGCGAGCGCTTGGCTTGTCTGCGCATGATCCCAAGATCCTCCGGATAGGCCACAATCCCTCTGTCACGCAACAGGCTTACATCGCTCTCATTACTTTCCATTCCTAAAGGCGTTACGCCTCCAATTGCCGCGAGAGCCTTCTTTCTCTCCTCTATGCTGTCTGTCTTGTAGAGGTATGCAATGCCTTCCTCGGTAAGGACGTGGGTGACATCATCCCCGTAAATCATGACCGGCGTAATGGCGAGGCTAGATTCATCCTTCACCTTGATGGCATCTAGCGAATCTACGAATACTGGCTTTTTGTTGGCACCGTATGTTTCAACCATCTGCACGACCAATTTCCGGCCTTTGGAGAGTTCCGTCGGGCGCTCGATCATGTCAAGCCAGGCAGGAGTCGCATGTCGCCGTCCCCGAGGATCATGCCCCATATTCGGTGCTCCTCCAAAACCGGACAGTCTGCCGGAAGTAACGGTAGACGAATTGCCCGCGCTGTCCATTTGTAACGTTGATCCGATAAACATATCTACTGCGAATTGACCTGCAACCTGACACATCGCGCGGTTGGAGCGCATAGATCCGTCCTTGCCGACGAAGAACACATCTGAACGAGCCGCAATGTATTTCTCCATACCGACCTCGCCTCCAAAGCTGTGAATGCTTTCGACCCAGCCGGATTCAATCGCCGGAATCAAAGTCGGATGCGGATTCAGGGCCCAGTGCTTGGCAATCTTCCCTTTCAGGCCAAGCTGTTCACCATAGGTCGGTAGCAAAAGCTCAATCGCTGCAGTATTAAAGCCAATGCCGTGATTAAGCGACTGCACCTGATGTTTTCCATAAATACCCTTGATCGCCATCATGCCCATCAGAATTTGCAGTTCAGTAATATTCTGTGGATCACGGGTAAACAGTGCTTCCAGTGTGTACGGTTTGTCGGCTTGTACAATGACGTCGACCCAGGACGCTGGAATATCGGTTCGCGGCAGCTCGTCCACGATTTCGTTAACCTGTACAATCACGATCCCATCCTTGAAAGCTGCCGCTTCCACGATCGTCGGAGTTTCTTCCGTATTGTTTCCGGTATACAGATTGCCCTCGCGATCTGATTTGTCTGCCGCTACCAGCACCACATCTGGAATAAGGTCAATGAAGAGACGTCCGAACAATTCCAAATACGTATGGATGTCACCGAGCTTAAGCGTCCCGTCAGTAATCATTTGCGCAACACGCAGGCTTTGGGAGCCACTGTAGGAGAAATCCAGCCTCCCGGCGATGCCTTTCTCGAAAATATCCAAGTGTTCGGGTCTTGAAATGCTGGACATAATCATATGCAGATCATGCACCTTGCCAGGATCGACTTCCAGCAGCTTCTGGGAAAGGAAGGACGCTTGCTTCTGGTTGTCTCCTTCCAGGACGACCTTCGCGCCTGGCTCAATTAGCGCCTCCATCAGGTCGACGATTCGGGAGGAGTCGATATATTTTCCGTCCAGCCACTTTTTCACTTTTTCTAACTTTTCCTGCTTTTTATCACGTTTTTGTGACCAGGATCGCTGTACTTTATTCATTCTTCTTGCTCCTTCCATTTTCTAATCAGATACTGAGTCGCTTCCAGACCGATTTCGTCCACGGCCATTTGCCGAGTATTCATGTGGGATTGCTTTACAAGTCTGGAAAGAGTATGACCCGGCGGCATCTCGATGAAACAGTCAGCTCCCGATTCGACGCAGACCGCCGCCATATCCATCCACTGGACGGGATATGCTACGTTTAGTGCAAGGTCCTCCGCAATTTTTTCCTTGGCTTTCGTCTTTCTGCCCGTATGATTTACCAAATATGGTATTTGAGCGTCCCGCAAAGAAAAAGTGTGTATTTTCAGCAATAGCTTATTGGCTACCTCTGACATCAGCGGGGAGTGTGAAGGAATCGGAACCTTCAGTAGCGCTGTTTTAGCGCTCCCAAGCTCTTTCACATGCATAAATGCTTTATTTAACCCTACCAATGATCCGGATACGACGATTTGCTGCTCTGCGTTTATATTCGAGAGGTAGACGGGCGTCGTCTCGCTATGGGAGAGAGTCACGGCTTGTTGAACCTCCGCCTTCGTAAGCCCAACAATTACACCCATTCCATAGCCTTCAGGGAAGGATTCTTCCATCAACCGGGCACGTAGCCATACGATCCGAAGCGCATCCTCGAACGAGAGAACTCCCGCGATGACCGCCGCAGGAAATGCACCAATGGAATGCCCTGCCACGAATTGGGGCCGGATCCCCTGCTCGATCAACCGGTAGGCTATTGCGGTCTCCTTAACGAAGAGTGCCGTCTGAATCCAGACCGTTGAGTCCATAGCCTTCTCATCATCACGCAGTTCAGTTCCAATGATACTTGTTGCCTTTTTCACATACTCGGGCACATCTTGGAGCATTCCAGGAACCTGTGACCCCTGGCCGGGAAATGTAAAAACAATGTTCAGAATCTCACCACCTTTAGCGGATTGATTATCTTACATTGTCAATTGTAATAAGTGAGCAAATACCTGTAAAATATATATATTCACATATAATTGATAACCTAATGGTTATAAAGGGGATTTTTCACTATGGATTATTTGCAGCTTAAGTATTTTCAAATGACCTCAAAGTATGAGCATGTCACACGTGCCGCGAACGAGTTGTTTATCTCACAGCCTGCCTTAAGTAAAATGATTAGAAACCTGGAGACGGAATTGGGTGTGCAGCTATTTGACCGCGAAGGAAAACATATCGTGCTGAATGAATATGGAAAGAAGTTCCTAAAAAGAGTAAATCAGTCGCTCTCAGCGCTAGAGCAAGGCATATCCGAGGTCAAAGAAATGAAGAACGAAATGGTAGAGGTCATCACGTTATACGTTGCCGTCGGCTCTATGCTTTTGCCCAACCTTGTCGACAAGTTTCGCGATCTCTATCCTCAAATTAGATTCAACCTGACCCAGCACCCTTCGAAGATGAAGAAAGGACCGGCGTACGATTTTGCGATTACGTCCGAAGAGTTGGCGGACAACGAGCATACGATCCTGCTGGAGGAGGAAATTTTGCTTGGCGTACCAAAATCTCACCCTCTGAGTGTTCAGGACACCGTATTCCTGAAAGATCTAGAGCATGAGAAGTTTATCAGCCTTACACCTGGTAATTCGCTTAGAAAAACAACGGACCACTTTTTTACACATATCCCTTTTGAACCGAACATCGTCTTTGAAAGTGATGATCCGGCTACGGTAAGAGGGTTGATTCAAACAGGACTTGGCATATCCTTTATTCCTTCTATCCTGTGGAGGAACGTTGTAACCGAAGACATCAAGCTGCTTCAAATCAGGGAGCCTCGATGTATGCGAACAATCTATCTGTCCTATCCTACTGGGGAACTGCACACCGATATAGAGAAATCGTTCTTCGAATTCATCATTAGATTTTTCCAAGATATTGCTCAGCATTGACGATTTAGATACCTTTTGACATAATATCTGCCTTATTGTTTTATCTTTCTTCGGATTAATAGGATTAATATCTTTAGAGTATTTAATTTCTATAAATGCTTTGTTTCAATTTTTTTGTTTTTGGTTAAGTCAATGCACATAAATGGGTAACAGCTTCATATGATGGAGCTAAACCATTTACAACTTATTTAGCAGACAGATTATCTCAGACAGCAAGGAGGGAAATGATGTGAAGACAGTGCGTTGGCTGGTATTATGTCTTGCTTTTCTCACTATGATTAGTGGTTGTAGTGGATCCCTGTCCTCTGAAAGTCAATCATCTGAAACTAATTTGTCAAACGGAAAAAAGATAACGCTTACATTATGGTACTGGAACCGTTCTATTGATGATGAACTACTCGCCCAGGCGGAAAAACAGTTTCCCGACATTGAATTAAAAACTCAAAAAATAGGCGGTGACTTCAAGGCCAAACTGAAGACAACGCTCGCAGCTCGTTCCGGTGAACCAGACATCGTAGCTCTGAACGACTGGATGGTGGAACTTTTCCCCAGTGCGGATCGTTTTTATGATTTAAAGGAACTCGGAGCAGACCGCTTGAAGGATCAATATTTGGAATGGAAATGGAATCAGGGAATCACTCCTGATGGTAAAATGATTGCATTTCCCATGGATACTGGGCCTACTGCCCTCTTCTATCGAAGCGATTTATTTGAGCAAGCAGGCTTGCCTAGTGATCCTGAAAAGGTTAGTGCCTCTATCCGCACATGGGATGATTACATGGCAGCCGGAGAACAACTTCAGCAGAAATTCGGAAGCCGTTCGCTTTTGGCAGATAATATTGTAAACGTTTACAATCAGGTACTCGCTCAGCATACAAACCTCTACTTCAAGCCGGATGGCAGCTATATTGGCAATCAATCTCCTGGCATCCGTCTGGGCTGGAAAACCGCTGTCGATTTCCACAAGAAGCATCTGGTCGCCAATGCGGATGGCTGGACTCCCGAATGGAACGCTTCGGTCAATAACGGCAAAATTGCCTCTTTTGTAGGGGCTGTTTGGATGAAGCAAGTTCTCACAGAGGCCGCGCCGGATACAGCTGGCAAATGGAGAGTCGCCCGTGCTCCTGGAGGAGACGGCAACCTGGGTGGTTCTTTCATTTCTATCCTCAAATCCAGCAAACATCCCAAAGAAGCCTTTGAAGTCCTGACCTGGCTGCAAAACCCGGAACACCAGCTGGAAGCCTACCACAAAATCGGATTGTTCCCGTCCACTCCCGGTGTCTTTGACGATCCTATCATGGGAACACCTGAGCCTTTTTTTGGGGGTCAGGCCACCGGACTCATCTTCGCCGCCTCCGCACGTAATGTGAAAAGCAGCTATTTCGGCGAGCGCTATCCTGTTATCCACGGCATTGTGACCCGTCGCCTTGCTAATGTCGCCAAGCAGGATGCTAATCCTGATGCATTATGGACGGAAACAATGGAACGAATCGAACGGGAATTACAGCGATAAAAAACAAAATTTAAAAAAGGCGTGTGGACAATATGCTGAGAGAAATCTGGAAGCACCGTGCCGTTTATGCTGCGATCTCGCCGTTTTATCTGCTGTTTGGCATCTTTGGACTGTTTCCGATTGGTTTTTCATTATACCTGGCGTTTCACAAATGGGACGGGATCGGAGACATGACCTACAACGGCTGGGGCAACTTTCGCTACCTTGTGACAGACAATGAATTTTGGCAGGCTGTAGGCAATACGTTTATGATTTGGGTGTACGCCACGATTCCAATGTTATTCTTCGCACTGATTATTGCCTTTCTGCTTTATGCCCCTTTTGTGAAAATGCGCACCTTATGGCGTGTTGGATTCTTCCTGCCAAATGTGACGTCTATTGTGGCTGTCGCCATCATATTTGGTGCCTTATTTGCCAACAATTTCGGATTTCTCAACTACCTTCTGCAACTCTTGGGACTACCCATGGTTCAATGGCTGAATGTGCCATGGGGTATCCAAATTGCCATTTCCTCAATGGTCGTATGGAGATGGATGGGCTATAACGCAATCATCTATCTGGCCGGACTCCAGAGTATTCCGCATGTGCTGTATGAGGCCGCCAAAATAGACGGAGCAACCGGAGCGCAAGCTTTTTTCCGCATCACTATCCCCATGCTGCGCCCAGTCATTTTGTTTACGGTCATTACGTCCACCATCGGCGGTATGCAGCTCTTCACCGAGCCACAGATCCTGGTCGGTAATGACGGGGGTTCCGGGGCAAGTGGCATGACCATCGTTTTATACCTGTACCGCGAGTCGTTCATTAACAACTATTTTGGATATGGTGCAGCCGTCGGATGGGGTATGTTCCTCATCATTGCTCTATTCTCCATCATCAACTGGAAACTCGTTCAAGGTAAAAAATAACGATGGGAAGGAGCTTCACAACATGATGCAGACACGTGCAAAATCCTTTGTTTTATATGCCGGATTGTTGGTGGGAATCATCCTGTCGATGTTTCCATTTTACTGGCTGATCGTCATGGCAACCCGTACAACTTCAGACATCTATCGTTTTCCACCGCAATTGTGGTTTGGCAGCCACTTTTTGGATAACATAACGAGAGTATTACAGCAGATTAATTTTGCCGGAGCCTTTTTTAATACCCTTTTTGTAGCCGGTTCTGTTACCCTATTGGTTTTGTTTTTCGATTCACTGGCAGGTTTTGCATTCGCCAAGTTTGATTTTCCGGGCAAAAAAGTGCTATTTATCGTTCTGCTAGCTACAATGATGGTCCCTTCACAACTTTCGCTTGTCCCCTCCTTTGTCATGATGGCCTCCTTTGGATGGGTAGGTACGTTCAAAGCGCTTATTATCCCGGGGATGGTAAATGCCTTTGGCATTTTCTGGATTCGTCAATATGCGGAAGAATCCATTCCCAAGGAGCTGCTGGATGCGGGCCGGATGGACGGATGCAGCTTTTTTCGACTGTACTTGAATGTAGCACTGCCAATTCTACGTCCAGCGTTCGCTTTTCTCGGCGCGTTTACTTTTATAGGAGCCTGGAATGATTATTTATGGCCGCTAATCGTCTTAACGGATGAGCGTAAATTCACGCTCCAGATTGCACTGTCACAATTGAACGGGATTTACAATACAGATTATGCGATGGTCATTGCGGGCACCCTGCTTGCTGTACTGCCACTTATTATTTTGTTTCTTTTCATTAGCCGCCAGTTTATTTCCGATCTTGCCGCCGGAGCGGTCAAAGATTAGATTTACTTGAATTCCCTTATTCATTTCATGTATAATAGCCAATCGTCATTTCAAATAGCTTACATGATAACGTATGATCAGCTATTAAACGCGTTAGAGCCGCTACATCTCAACATTCATGAATTGTCTGGCGTAGAAAAACACCTTCTCTGTGCCACGTGATCAGACGGTACAAGTCTCGGTGCCCCTTCCACCCTGGCCGATTACAATATTAATGATGAGCAATTGGAAACCATCGCAAACCTTGCAGCCCGTGAAATGGAATATGGAGGCTTCGGTAATTATAAAAAGCTGAAACAGGAAGATATTTTAGCTATTTTGCGTGCATCGTTATAACATTCAAAAGGGAGTGTCCTCAAGCCTGTGATGGCTGAAGACACTCCCTTTTGGAATTTATGAATTAACCGTTTGTCCTTTTTCTTCTACTTGAATAGCTGCCCCTACACTGGCACCTGCAAGAATGCCCTTTTTCTTATTAGGATACAGAGAGTCCATATAGGTTCTGGTTTCTGCAACTACAATGCCTGACAAGCCGAGCAGTGCAATCAGGTTCGGGAAAGCCATCATTGCGTTAAAGATATCTGCCAGCAGCCAAATCGCATCCAGTTTAATGAACGCGCCCCCGGCAACCAGTAGGATGAACAGATAACGGTATGGTTTAATCCATTTGACTCCAAGCAAATATTCAACACAGCGTTCCCCGTAATAGTTCCAGCCGAGCATGGTGGTGAACGCGAACATAATCAGAATGATTGTGAGTAGCTCTGCCCCCAGCGGGAATGCGCTGGAAAATGCTTGCTGAGTCATCAGGCCGGCATCGGTAGGCCCGCTCCACACACCGCTAACCAGTAGCGTCAACCCGGTCATCACACAAATAACCATCGTATCAATAAACACGCCTGTCATGGAAATTAGCCCTTGCTCCGCAGGCCATTTGGTTTTGGCAGCTGCGGCTGCAATCGGTGCACTTCCCAATCCGGCCTCATTGGCAAAAATACCTCTGGCTACCCCACTTCGCATCGCCAGCATAATCGTAGCTCCAGCAAATCCGCCCGTTGCAGATGTAGTTGAAAATGCCGAATGGAGCACCAGCGCAATTGCGGCAGGTAGCTGGTCAGCAAACCGAATTAGTACGATGAGACAGATCAGTACGTACAAGCCTGTTTTAAAAGGAACGACCTTCGTCGATACCTTGGCAATGCTTTTGAGTCCTCCAATGGTAACAAGTCCTGTAAGGATCGCAATAATCAGTGCCGTTACAATGGGCGGAACGCCAAAACTGTTTTCAGTCGAAGATACAATCGCTTTGACCTGCGGAAACGTTCCAATCCCGAACAACGCTACCAGCATGCCCGAAAAAGCAAACAGCATCGCCAGCGGTTTAAAACGGCGTCCCAGACCTTTCTCAATATAATACATCGGGCCGCCGGAAAATTGTCCATTCCGATCTTTTACCCGGTATTTTACCGCAAGTACGCCTTCCGCATATTTCGTCGCCATCCCAAAAAAGGCTGCAACGACCATCCAGAACAAGGCACCCGGCCCGCCGAGCTTAATGGCTGTCGCTACGCCGACAATACTTCCTGTGCCAACTGTAGCCGCAAGCGCCGTACTCAAAGCCGCAAAACTACTTACATCCCCGCTGCCTTCATTCGGGGCCTTACCGATCAGCTTGATCGCTAGGGGCAGGCGGAATACCTGCAGCATCTTCAAACGTATGGTCAGCCACAACCCCGTTCCCATGACAAGAATGATGAGAGGCGCCCCCCATATCCAACTGCTAATCGCTTCTAACACATGTACCAAATTCATTTCAACCCGCTCCTCCAGCATATTAGAAAACAAAAAAGAGTCAAATCAGCTGATTCGACTCCTGGAGAGGTTAAAGGCACGAAAAAAAACAACCATCTTGTGCAGGTTTCTGCCTCTATTAGCTCATAAAAAAGCCTAGGGCATTCCCTGTCACAGGTTATTCGCGTCTCTGTCCTTTTGCCTGAGAGTTTAAGCAGATGTTCTCTGCGGTGCACCTTCGGCGCCCAATTAAGGGTCTCTCCAGAGTTCTGTCCGTTTACGGTCCCCGCTTGTTGCTGTAATCAGCCTAAGCACCTGAGAGTTTTGCCCCTTCGGTCGGAACTTTCGTTCCATCTCCCGCAAACATCAACCAGACATATGAAATTTTATTCATTATACAGAAAACTTTCAGCTTATTACAAGTGAAAAGTTTGTGAAGCCCTTTGAAATATTATTATGTCTATCAAAAAAGCGGGTACGCAGATTGCATCCTTAGGATGTCCTCTGCTATACCCGCCCGAGATGATATGGAATTACAATTCTTCACCATTGGTTGCTATCACATTTTTATACCAGTTAAAAGAGTCCTTTTTGGAGCGTTTGAGCGTTCCGTTACCGTCATCATCCAGATCAACGTAAATAAATCCGTAGCGCTTGGACATTTCGGAAGTAGACATGCTCACAAGGTCGATAGGGCCCCAACTGGTGTAACCCATCAGATTAACACCGTCGGCAATCGCTTCCTTCATTTGGGCAATATGCTGACGCAAGTAATCAATGCGATACGTGTCATGCACAGAGCCATCTTCCTCCACCTTATCATATGCACCCAAGCCATTTTCCACGATGAACAGCGGCTTTTGATAGCGATCATAAAACGTATTCAGTGTAATACGCAGGCCGATCGGATCGATCTGCCATCCCCAGTCGGAGGATTGCAGATACGGATTTTTCACACCGCCAATCAGGTTTCCTGCTGCTTTTTCGCCTTCTGGACCTGCAGATACGGTCAAGGTCATATAGTAGCTGAATGAGATAAAATCGACCGTATTATTTTTCAATATTTCAGCATCGCCTGGTTCTGTGTGTATAACAACATTATTTTCTTCAAAATAACGATTCATATAGTTGGGATATTCCCCACGGGCATGCACATCCGTAAAGAATAGGTTCATCTGATTTTCATGCTGGGCTTTCAGTATATCCGCTGGATTACACGTATGTGGATAGCTTTCTATACGTGCCAGCATACAGCCGATCTGAGCACCCGGAATGATTTCATGTCCCCGTTTGGTTGCCAGTGCACTGGCTACAAATTGATGATGCAATGCTTGATATATCGCTTGTTGTTTGTTTTCTACACGGTCAATAACCACACCGCCACCGGTGAACGGACTCATGGTCATTACATTGATTTCATTAAAGGTCAGCCAGTATTTTACTTTATCCTTATAGCGTGTAAACACTGTTTCGGCATAATTTACGTAATGCTGTATGACTTCACGCCCCAGCCAGCCATTATACTTCTGAGTCAGACCTAGCGGTGTTTCATAATGCGACAATGTCACCAAGGGCTCAATATTATATTTGCGCAGCTCATCAAATACATTGTCGTAGAATTGCAATCCTGCTTCATTCGGCTCGGCATCATAGCCATTCGGGAAAATTCGCGACCAGTGGATGGACATACGAAATACTTTAAAGCCCATTTCAGCGAACAATGCAATATCTTCTTTGTAGTGGTGGTAAAAGTCCACCCCTTCACGTTTTGGGAAACGGGCATTGACTTTGCCTGCCAAAATGTCTTCGAGTCGCTCGGACGAAATCTCTATAGCATGATCGTTCTTACGTTCCGCTTTGGGTACATAAGCAATCATGTCTGCGCTGGACAAGCCTTTTCCATCTACGTCAAAAGCACCTTCCAATTGGTTGGCTGCAGTTGCCCCGCCCCACAAGAAGTTTTTCGGAAATCCTTTTAGCGTCTTCGTCATGGTATAAAAACCTCTTTCCGTATTTAAGATTTTTACTTTGGCTAAGTAATCCCATCAAGTACTGCAAATGTGAATCAATACCTAACGGTAACCGTTCTTCTTTGAAATGCATTGACAGATGCTTTAAAATAAACGTAATGCCCTCATAAGCATCCTAATCGTTGTAACGCGTTTCATGTCAAGTATTTTTTCTTATGTGAGGAGAAGCTCCATGTCGAATCTTGATCAAATTGCAAAACTGGCGGGCTTTTCCAAGGCCACGGTATCCAGAGTATTAAATCAGTCCCCCCATGTAAGCCAAGAAACCAGATCTAAAATATTGAAAATCATGCAGGAGTTGGATTATGTTCCTAATCGGAATGCCATTTCTCTATCCAAGGGTCAGACGCTTCAGATTGGCATCATCACTTCAACGATTAATGAAATTGTTCTCGCTTTTCTGGACAGTTTTGTGGAAGTAGCAGGCCAGTACGAATTTCAAACCATTATTTATACTTCGGGAGAAGACAAAAAGAAAGAGCTTCAAGCCTTTGAGGATTTAAAAAGAAAAAGAGTCGATGCGCTGGTCATCATTTCCTGCGTGAATGACACTGATTTTTTGAGTACCTATTGCAAATATGGCCCGATCGTGGCCTGGCAACGAATGGAGCATACCGATATTCGCTCCGTCGCAATGGATCAGTATGAAGGATATATGTTAGCGCTCAAACATTTGATACAAAAAGGCTATACCCGTATAGCCAATGCTTTTGGCCGTCCGAGCAGCATTAATACCCACAGCAGACAACGAGCCTATGAACAGATCATGAGTGAGCACAATCTGCCAGTGTTGCAACACTGGAATCACTCTTCTATTTATAATATCCGTGATGGCGAACAGGTCGTACGGGATTTGTTACAGCATCGGGGGGAATTCCCAGAGGCTATTTTATGTGCTAACGATTATGTAGCCGTGGGCATTCTCTGCGAAGCACGCAGACAACGGCTGAACGTACCGGGAGATCTGGCGATTGTTGGGTTTGATAACACGGAGCTGTCGCATACGTTGGGGATTACAACGATTCAAAATCCCATTATGGCTCAAGCACAAAATGCTTTTTTCATGCTTTCCCCCCAGCTGATTGGACGCCAACTGGAGCTTCATTCGCTAGAGTACAGCCTCATTGAACGTACGACCACATAGGGTAACGCTTTACTTGCAAATTAGGCAAAAGGGCCTTGATATGAAATATTTTTTGTCGAAACAGAATAAAATATGTTGAAATCGCTTTTTTTTGTGCTACAATAGCACTATATCGAAGGATTGTGACCGGTGATGCGGGCAATGCCTGAGTTCAATTGAGTACTATTGTTAACAATAGTATTGAATTGTGCTTAGGCATTTTTTATTGGTAAAGGATGGGAGGGGGAACTTCAATGATTATTGAGAAGGTGCTCAATAACAACGTCCTATTGACTAAAAACGATAAAGGCAAAGAGGTCATCGTGATGGGAAGAGGTATTTCCTTCAAAAAGGTGGCTGGCGATCAAGTTGATGATGATAAAATAGATAAGATTTTCATGTTAAATGAAAACGAGTTCACGGCCAAACTAACCGAGCTGCTGAACGATATTCCTGTATCTCATCTGGAGGTCGTGAATGAAATCGTAACCCATGCAACAGAAGTGTTGGATACGGAGTTAAGCGATAATATTTATTTAACGTTGACCGACCATATTCATTTTGCCATACAACGGCAAGAAAAAGGACTGGCACTCCAAAACGCGATGCTGTATGAAATTAAACGCTTTTACAAAAAAGAATTTGCAGTTGGACTGGATGCTCTCCAAAAAATTGAAAATACGCTCGGAGTAAAATTGGGCGAAGATGAAGCGGGATTTATAGCATTGCATATGGTGAATGCACGGATTGACGGTAACGAAATGAAATCTACTCTGAAAATGACCGAGATTGTCCAACATATATTGAACATTATTACGTACCATTACGGGATTGTGCTGGATGAGTCTTCTTTTAGCTATTCGAGATTTTTGACACATTTGCAATATTTTGCGATGCGGGTGATTCGTAAAGAAGTCATTCACAGTGGTGAAGAATTTTTGTACAACCAGGTGAAGCAGACGTATACCGAAGCTTTTGCTTGTGCCCAAAAGATCAATGAGTATCTGGAAAAAACATACGATCAATATTTAAGCAAGGATGAATACGTATATCTAACTATCCATATTCATCGGGTAACTGAGCGTAATAACATATAAGACTAACAACTTCATACCCCTCATCGTTCATGGATTGTGACTGGTAAGGCAGGCAAAACCTAAACTGATGGTGAAATCGACGTTCCCTTATAGGAGGAGTGCGCAGTTTTCACCACGAGTTTAGGTTTTTCTTGTTTACAAGGTTAAAAAGATGCACGCCGGCGCATCTTAGCAACAAATGTAAACGGTAAATCCTATCAGTAGCAAGAATAACCCATAAGGAGTTCTGAATATGAGTGATAAAGAACTATCTAAAAAAATAGTGACCCTCGTTGGCGGCGAAGAGAATGTCAATTCGGTATTCCATTGCGCTACACGCTTGAGATTTAAATTAAAAGATCGTACAAAAGCAGACAAAGCCGCACTGGAAGCAACCCCTGGTGTCATTACAGTAGTGGAAAGCAGCGGCCAGTTTCAGGTGGTCATCGGCAACAATGTAGGTCAAGTGTTTGAGCATATGATGGCAGAAACGAATTTGCAGGATGCAGACAATCCTAATGCCAAAAAAGAAGAATCTACAGAAAAAACGAATTTTCTCGGCAAAGCGGTCGATATCATTTCCAGCATTTTTTCTCCCATTCTCGGTGCTCTTGCCGGGGCGGGTTTGCTTAAAGGACTACTGGCGTTAATTTTATCTTTTCAATGGATTAATGATAAAAGCGGTACGTACCTGATCCTAAGTGCAGCTTCCGACAGTGTTTTCTATTTTCTACCTGTGTTTTTGGCTATTACATCGTCCCGTAAATTTAAGACAAACACCTTTGTATCGGTGGCAATCGCCGGAGCTCTGGTCTATCCAGCAGTTATAGCGGCGGTAAGCAATCCAGAAAGATTGGCGTTTCTAGGTATTCCGATCATTCTGATTAATTACAGTTCCAGTGTCATTCCAATTATTCTCGCGGTCTGGGTTCAGTCCTATGTGGAGCGCTGGTTCAATTCCTTTATCCATCAATCGGTTAAAAACATTATCGTGCCGATGCTTTCGCTCTTGGTCGTTATTCCGTTAACATTTCTGGCCTTTGGTCCAGTCGGTAACCTGATCAGTCAAGGCTTGGCGAACGGTTTTACATGGGTGTACAATTTAAGTCCATTGATTGCCGGAGCTGTTGCCGGGGCATTCTGGCAAGTATTTGTTATTTTCGGCGTACACTGGGGCTTCGTTCCTATTATGCTGTCCAATATTCAAACATTGGGTTATGACACGATGCTTCCGATGCTTACAGCAGCCGTACTTTCTCAGGCTGGTGCAACATTGGGGGTATTCCTGAAATCCCGGAACACTCAGATGAAGGCTTTGGCAGGTTCCTCTACACTGGCGGCTATTTTCGGGATTACAGAACCAACAATTTATGGAATAACTTTAAAATTGAAAAAACCGTTCATTTATGCTTGTATTTCCGGGGCAATCGGCGGGGCGATTATCGCTTCTGGCGGAGCGCACGCACAATCCTTTGCATTACCGGGTCTACTGGCGTTGCCGACTTATTTCGGACCTGGATTCTTGTGGGTAGTCATCGGTTTGCTCGTTGCCTTTGTACTCGCAGTTGTGTTGGTTATGATTTTGGGCTTTGAAGATCCAAAAGAAGAAACTGCAAAAACAGAAGCTGCACCCGTAAAGAAAGAAGTGGCAATCGAGAAAGAAATTCTCGTAAGCCCACTGCAAGGTAAAGTATTGCCTTTGGAACAATCTTCTGATGTTGCCTTTGCTTCAGGTGCTATGGGAAAAGGAATCCTCATTGATCCTACAGAGGGTGTGCTGACATCTCCTGTCAATGGAACGATTACAACAGTATTCCCGACCGGACATGCAATCGGTATTACTTCCAATGACGGAGCAGAAATTCTGATTCACGTGGGTGTGAATACAGTGAAGCTGAAAGGACAATTCTTTGACAAGCGCGTCAAGGAAGGCGATATGGTTAAGCAAGGACAATTGTTGCTTGAATTTGATATCGAGCAAATTAAGGCGGCAGGCTATACAACAGCTACACCAATTATCGTAACAAATTCCGCTCAATACCTGGATGTGTTGAACACAATGGAAACTGAAGTGAAGCGTGAGGATTACTTGTTGACTGTTGTGGTCTAACATTTAATTTTCAGACTAGGGCATTTTGCATAAATCCCAGGAGCGTTTTCAAATCAGCAGTATTTAGATCGAAACGCTTTAGTTCGTCTATATATTGTACTTACAAGCGTTGGGAACCGAATTATGCAAAATGCTGACTAAAGAAGCTTTCCCAACAATGGAAAGCTTCTTTTTTTATACATAATGAGACAAGTGTTACAGCTAAAAATGGAAATATCATTTACCGTAAGTGTAAGATTGTAAAAAAAGGAGGATTTCTGTGAAAAAAAGATATATCGCCGGGTTAAGTGTCATTGTATTACTTATCATTGGTATCGCTATTTCAGCTGTAGCTAAATTTCAAGACCTGGAGCAGGTTGTTCAACAAAAAGACAAAGAAATCCAAGCGAGCAAAAGCAATTACCCGGAAATATATGACCACTTGAATGCGGTTACATTTGAAAATTTTAAGAGTTTAATTCAACAGAATCGAAGTGTACTTGTCTATGTCGGCAGACCCAGTTGTGGCGACTGCAACCGGTTTGAGCCTAACTTTAACAAGATGATTGAGCAGTATAATCTAGGCTCTAAAATTACTTTTTTGAACGTTCACAAAATCCATAAGGACAAGTCCCAATGGAATAAATTCAAAGAGGATTACAACGTTAAATACACCCCCACTATTGCAGAATTCAGAAACGGTAAGCTGGTTGATAAAATAGAATGGACGCCTAAAAGAGACCTCAGTACGGACGCTGTAAAAGAGTGGCTGACTTCCAAGAAAATTATTATTTTATAAGTCTCTTTTCTATTCAATTCATTTACAAACACAGAGATATGTTTATGCAAAAAAAGGTATTCATTCGTATAACGCATGAATACCTTTTTAGGAATGCACAGGCATCTAAGCTCTAATAAAAAATAGTTCCTACTACTCTTCACTGCCTTCTGATAAACCTCGTTCGTATCTATCAGTCCCTATATTGTAGACACTTCATAGAGCATGGTCGTCAATCGAATCAGGAAATTCATATCGGATAATATCCGTTTCGGATACGATATGTCCGATTTGTGACTCAATGAATTCTAAATCTCCCTCTACTGCCCCTATAAAATGCTTTGTACCGGGTTCAATGACGATGACCTCACCGGGGCTGACTGTCTGTATCACGCCATTGATAGAGACACTCCCGGTTCCAGAAACTATAGTCCAAACTTCTTTACGAAACTGATGCTCATGATAGCTGATAAATCTCCCGTTTGAAATGACCACGCGTTTGGTCACTGTCTGCAATCCACTTGCCGCCGCTTGATGGGATAACACCGTTTGCTTTCCCCAGAAGCGCTCCTCAAAACGTGGGCCGATTTCAATTTCCGCCACCATATCCTTAATTCCTGTGGATGATTGTCGATCTGTAACCAACACGCCATCCGGCCCGGCAACGACGATAATGTCCGGGACATTCCAGATACTGACCGGAATCTCCAGTTCATTGATGATATGCGAGTCATGTGAAGCTTCTGAGATATATCCTGGGCCACTTAGCTTCGAACTCACTTCTCTCACCAACGAATCCCACGTCCCCAAATCCCTCCACTCTCCATGATAAGGAAGCACGGAGAGCTTACGAGTATGCTCTACTACCGCAATATCGAAGCTGGTTTTAGGCAAGTCTGCGTAATTTGTCGAAAGAGATTCATAGTCGACTGGTAAACCCATTTGCTTCAGAATATCCAACAAAAAGCCCAGCCTAAAAGCAAACACCCCGCAATTCCATAAGGCCCCTTCACGGATCAATGCTTCCGAACGGATCAGATCCGGCTTTTCTACAAATGAACTAACCCTATAATATGGCTGGTCAAGTGAAGGAGAAACTGAAGGCACAATATATCCGTATTTATCTGAGGGTTCCGTTGGAGCAGCCCCCATTAATGCGATATGGCATCCTGATTGCTCTAATATGGAAGGAAGCCTGCGCAGATGCTCAAAAAATTCATCCCCCGCATACCCGTCCACAGGCATGACCCCTACGATCTCGTCGCGTGATGCGCCTGCAACGTCATGCAAGTAGGCCGTAGCCAGGGAAATGGCCGGGAAGGTATCCCGCTGAGTCGGCTCCTCAATCACTACAGCATCTCCGCCAATTTGTCCTCGAATCAGCTCGGCCTGAGTTCCACTCGTTGAAAAATAGGCCTCATCTGCCAAATTTGCCTCATCTAATTGCCTCCATATTCGTTGCAGCATGCTTTCCGGCCGTTCATCATGACGTAGAATGGAAAGAAACTGCTTGGGGCGGTTCACATTGGATAGGGGCCATAGACGTTTACCCGAACCTCCGGATAATAAGATCATTCGCAAAGATGCAACCTTCTTCCTCTAAATTAATATTTTTCTTACTTTATAGGACTGTTTGTTTTTCGTGTTTTTGCCGAATACATAAGTATGTATTATCGTGGAAAATACATACTTATGCAATGTAATTGTATCTTTGTCCGTACAGGAGATGTCAGTCATGCCCATAAAAATACTCATCATTGAAGATCAAAAAGGTTTGGCAGATATGATTGCTCTTCATCTTCAGGAGGAAGGCTATCATACCGAACTTATCTATGACTCTAAACTTGCAATTCCTACACTTATGCGTTTTAAGCCGGATATTATTGTGACCGCTCTGATGTTTTCCGGTAGAGTCGAATGTGCGCTGATCAGCCAAATCCGTCAATTTACCACGGTCCCTATGCTGGTCATCTCTAATAACACCCTGCTGAATATAAGAATAAAGGCTCTGGATGACGGAGCAGATGACTTTTTATGCAAACCGTTCAGTCTGATAGAGTTAAATGCCCGCATCAAAGCCCTGCTGCGCCGCTGCGGCCGCAACATGCTCACTGAATCGCAAACGGTCATGCAAAAGCTTAAAAAGGTAAGAGTTTGGGTTAATGATTACCGTCATAGCCTGTTAGTCGATGACCAAGAAATAGAAGTCACTCAAATCGAATTTTCTATTATAAAAGAGATGTCCTGCAATCCAGGTAAAGTCTTTACCCGCAGTGAGCTGATGGATCGGATCAAAGGCGGCGATGGCGCTTATCTGGATCGCACTATCGACGTACATATTTCCAGCCTCCGCAAAAAAATAGAACGTGACCCTAAAAATCCTCAGCACATCCGTACTGTCTGGGGCAGAGGATACAAATATGAGATGTAGCCATATCATGGCTACTCGTTTCCCCTCTAAGCAGCTTGCTTTTTAAGGAAGCTTTCGCTTCTTCCATCGCCGATAAGGAAGAAAACAAGCTGCTCCACCCAGTATCCCTATGAGGAACAGTACCCAGCCGAAACGGTAGGCGGAAGCCAGAATAACGACGACCTTCCCGTTCCCGTTACCATTAGTTATGAATCCGGTAGTCACTCCATTGACGGACAGACGGGCTCGCTGATTTTCGCTACCTAGCCTGAACTCCCATAGTGGATTGGGTGATTCGGTCTCCCGGATTAGCACCTGCTGATGCGTTGGATTATATAGCGTAAAACTACGTTCCATGGAATTTTCACGAGTAGCCTGAATGCTCTCCGAAGCATGTGGAGCCATAAAAAAGGTATCCATATCCGATCCCTCAAACAACGTAAACTGATCCACTGTAATCATGGCTTGATAAGGGATGATGGAATATTGCTTCATTTGAAATAAGCCTGACTGCTTCTTGTGCGCATGCGCTAAAATTTGAAACTGCATCATGGCGGTTCCTGCCGGTGCCTTCACAATTTGGTCATAATGATTCCATTGTTCCTTATCTCTCTCCTCCACCTCATCAATATAGGAGGTTTGGAGAACCTGGGACGCTTTATTCAGAAAAATGACCTTCATGTGCCGACTTCCAACTTGTGCTGATCGCGCATCCAACTGCACGGCATACTCTTGCAGCGGCTCGGCCTTCATTTTCTTGGACGCATATATATTCCAGTCACAGGAATAGCTAGGTGCGTAACGGATAGAGAGTCCTTCGTCCATGAATGACAGGTTCGTCTGGCCAGGTCGTATATCCGCTACACATCCGACATCCGTGTCTAATGACTCCTTCGTGTTCTCCCCAGGCATTGCCGTCACTTCCTGCGCAGCCATTCGATGAATATCTTCAAAACTGCTCAATGACGGTACTTGGCTGTCCAGCACAAGGGTTAAGTTATACTTTCCCTTGGTTAGGAACAGATTTTTAAATTCTACTCGGCCATAGTCATTCAGCAGACCGGGAATTTGTATGATTTTCTTGGCAAAACCATCCTGATCGGGCACTGTTTCAATAACCTGCTTTTCGGATAAAGAGGTAGCAGGTAGCCGCTTATACGACTCCTCCGTACGAATCGTTCTGGTCAGCACCTCTCCCGTCTCTTCATTCATCCACTTCATCGTTAATGAACCATGATACCCTGCAGGTAGATTAGCCAAAATAGCTGTGGCATAGGTTCCCGTTTTGGCGACTTCCACATCCCTGCTTAACGTCCCCTTCTGATAGCTGATCCCTCGCCCCATACTAAGTCTGGGTAAAGCACGCTCCGTCTGCACATTTCCTTGGGCGTTAAAATCGTTTTCTGCCTCCAAGGTGAAAAAGAGCTTGCCCCGCTTCAATGCCTGCTCCACTGGAAAAGATAGCTGATCTAGCTGATCCACAGGCACAATCGCAAATTGATTAATCGCATTAAAGCCTTGCAGGTTATTAACCGTGACCGGGGTATCTCCTTTGGGAAAAACATGCTCTCCCAGATCAACCCATTGAAATTGGTTTAAACCATCATCCTGAGTTTTGATACTTACTACTTTGTCCGGCAGTGTGACTTGTAATTTCCCGCCTGCCTTATTCATAAACACTCTGGCATATACATGCGAGGTTTGAGGTTGATCCAGTTTTTTGTGCATTGTAAACGTGTTAGGCTTGCTATATTGCCCCAAATCACGCAGCTGAATATCATGAATCCACCAGTAATTTTTTTGCTGCGGACGCTGCAGGGTTAACAAATCCATTCGCATCCAATAGCTGCCGGGCGGCGACACGTATTCCCCGTAAAATTTCACACTGTCAAAATTATATCCCTCCGAAGGCGCCACGACATAGCTAACCCCCAGTTCACGCATTTGCTTATCGTAAAATCTCATTTTCACATGCATTTTGTTCGTTCCGCGACCGGAAACAGTAATCTGGAACTGATACGGATTATTTTCCTTGGCCTCCAGCAACCCCGATCTAGCGACCTGCCATATATTACTCGGATCTCCCTTCATAATTTCGCCGTGCAGAGTTGGCACATCATTCAATTCCTCACGGGGATTAGCCTGCACACTGAACAACTGTGGATTATCCGGCTTGAAGAAGGTTTCGGTCCGCAGCATGGAATCAAAGTCGACGACCGTTTTCCCATCGATACTGCTCATCTGATACGGGGCCACATCCAGCTTCTTACTGGCAAAGGTGACCGCAATCCCTGCATCCATTTCCATATCGAACGGAAAGTTCCGTATATTTTGGGAGGATAAATACCACAACCAATCGTTAGTCGAGGCAAAAGTTTTGGACCATTTTAAAAAGGCATTACCATCCTCAATGGCATCAAAAGGCTCTAAGTAATCCTCTGCTGGAAGCTGTGACAATAGCAAGTCATTAAAGGACGCCGCTTCCACATAATCCCCTTTGTTAATCGTCTGGATGGTTTTTAGCTCAGGCTTTAACGCACTGAACAGCACTCCAAAGCGGCTAAAATCAAAACCAGGCAGATGACTGTAGCTCTCTAGTCGGCTAAAACCGTAAGGTGTTACAATTTTACTCGCAAGGATGTTCATATAGGGCGGTGCCTGATCGAGATTGAATATGGAAAATAGCCCGTTCTGGTACGTACGTTTCAGCCCGGTCTGACCTTCCAGCTGAGAGAGATGGAAATCCTGACGCTTCTCCTGTCCCACATATTCATCATGGTAGACCAACTGGTTGACCCCAAAGGTAGAGAACAGCCAGCCTAATCGGGAGCTTAATCCGTTGTCCATGACATACTGTAGAAAATTCATATAGTATGTAATACCGGGATCATTGCCCTCATGATGAAAGATCGTATTTTTAGGAGAAGAGTATACCTGAAAATCTCCAGTTGCCTTTTCGTTCGCGGTCTTCCCTTTATTCCATTCGGGCGTGGCTACTCCGTTATAGCTCTGAATCATATTGTCAGCAATCGGAAAGTATAATGCCTTGCTATCGAAACGATCCGGATCAGTCAGCTTTTCAGCCATTTGACCATAAGCCTCCGGCACTTGTACTGGCTTGTAGTACCCCTCAATGAACTGTGTGCGCAAGGGAGCAAAATATACCCCCAGGCACAAGACGACGATAACGACCGCCAGCTTTTTATATACACGCTGTAGCGGCGATGATCCGAACCATTCCATAAATTGAATGACACCAAAGGTCAGCAACACCCCGAAATTAAGGGCAATCAGTCCAATAAATTTGTTAGGATCACGGAAAACCGAACCAATCACAGGGGTTTTCGTAACCAAAATGACAAACCACTTGGCAATCGATGGGAACGTCGTCCCGGTAGCTGCAACCAGAAACAGCAGCGTAAGTAGCGAGAAAATCAGAATGATCGGATTTTTATGTGAACGTGTCACCATCGCATACCCGATCAATAGCAACAAAAATCCCCCTCCTACATAAAACATGACAGGCAGTGAGGACAAGGAAAACATGGGCCACCAATAGCTCAGTAAATAACCCACATTATTTAAACTGCTGTTGCGGCTGAACAGAGACAACGTATCCACGACGTTGATATTATGCTGAGACGCTTGAGCGTCCATCAACATGCTACCGACATATAGAGACAACCAATAAAAACTGAGCAGACCGAAAAACACGCCAAAAATGATCCCTTTACGCAAAAAATTGCCGTATAACGGCTGCAAATAGGTGCGACCGGCCTTACGGTGGGTCCAGGTCAGCTTGATCAATAGCAACATGGTGAACAAGCCCAAATAAATCATGCCGAAGAAAAAATAATGAATTGCCGCAGCACTAACGGTGAACACCGCAGCCAACAGAAACAGGTCGATCCAGTTCCGCTGATACAACTTGTGGGGATGATAGTTTTTAATTTGTTGAATTTGAAATTTGGGGTCCACCGCACTGAAAAAGAATCGCAGCATTAACGGAAACAAACTATATCCACAGAGCAAATAAATATGCTGAATGCGGAAAATAACCCACGGATTCAGCGCATAAAACAACGAGCCGACCATGATGGCAAAAATACGGGTCTTCGTAAAGCTTGGTGAATAATAGACGCTAACCAGACGCTTGGCAAAGGCATACATCGAAAATGCCGAAACAAATAACAAGCCTGTAATAAACGACTTGAGCAAGACCGGTCCGCTTTCGTCAAATAAGAGTGACAGTCCATAGAAGGGCAAGATGTACAGGATACGTGGAGCATTGAACAAGGTCGAGGTAGACCATCGCTCGTTCCATACCCCGGTTATTTCCTCCAGATACCGATGAGAGGTGGCTCCAAAAGCAATGTCGCTAAACACAATTTGCCCTGGTCCATAAATGGGTGCAAGATATGCAACAATCGCAATCAGCATCAACATCATTGCCGCCATATCGTAACGGTAGCGAAATATCCATTTTTTCATGCTTGTCCCCCTCTCTTGAACTTCTCGTATATCTGTCGGTTATCTTGGGCCTATCTTCTCAAACGAACGATTGCCTGCAAGCCCTGATCGGTATTACGCAGCTTTAAACGGCCGCCTATGGTCTTCAGGTATGCATCCATATGGTATAGGCTGAACGCATGCTCCTGCGAGTTTTGGGAATAGTCCGGCTGGAAATAGCTCCAACGCATTTTATCATCAATCCCGCCGCCTGTGTCTTCAATGTTAATAATAATTTCTCCTTCTTCCAGCCGTGAACTAACCTTAAGCACTTGAGATTTCCGCTTGGACCGCAGACCTGTTCGGCCCTTTTCCTGATCCTCAGGCAGTTCTCCGCCCTGGTTCATGGCCTGAACCGCATTTTCCAGCAGCCCCTGAATCGTTTTGTACAGCATGGGTGCTTGTGCTGCAATCGATGGAACAGGCTCTTGCCGCAAGATCACTTGAATGTTCTTCATGTTCAATGAACGGTTCGCCCATTTCAGCGACTCAGACAATATTTCATTCATATCTGTAAAGCTAATTCCACTATTATCATGCATCTTCTCTTCCAGCTCATCGCGCAAGCTACGGACTCCCGTCAGTAACTCTCCCAGCGAGGATTCCTGTTCGAGACGACCCTGGATAAAATTTTCATTCAACTCGCGAAAATACTCCAGTTCCTCATGAGAGGCTCCTTTTCCCTGACTGGAAGCCGCTTCAAAGCGGTTTGCTAGATCATGATAAAATCCCAGCAGCTTCAAATCATCACCGCCCGTGAGACGGCTAGTCTGCTCTTGCAGCTCTTGTAGCTGCTGCTCAATCGTCTGCATTAACGGCAAATAATACGTGTCCTGCTGCTGTCGCATATCTTCATCTCGCCGTTGGTCACGCACCTGATTATTCACGATAGCATCCTTTACAATCCGTTTGCGGAACTGTACGAGCATGGCCCACAGAATGAACAATATCAGAACCATGACCATCCACAACTGTTTGCGGAAGGAGCTGATTCGCTGTGCTGTATCCTCGCTGACATCCTTAACCGATATGTAAAGGGCCTCTTCCCCAAGGCGGCTAAATCCTATTCCATATTTTTCACCGTCATCTTCAATCACACCTGTATTGCCCTCCAGCAGCCTACGGGTGACGCCCGTGATGTCCGTTCGGTTAATATCCGGATTACTTCGGGAAGCTACGACCTTAAATTGATCGTTATAAAATAAAGTCTCATGCTGGTTAACCGGTTTACTTTTAATAATCCCGCTGAGCATATCAGCGTCAACCTTGCGCACCATAAAACCGCCCATCTGCGCTCCTTGAATCCTGCATGCGATATACTGGGCAGGCTGATGATCCTCTGTCACAAAAGAGCTTACTGCACAACCATTTTGCAGCCATTTAATCTGCTGAACCGCACTTTTCATCTCACGATTATCTCGTCCGACCATCACATGATACTGTTCATCCAGCACATAAAAGGCCCCGCTTTCACGCTTAAACCCCTCAGGATACTGGCGTGTTCCCTGATTCAGCATATCTCTGCCCAGACTGGACGACAGCTCCTTCAATTCAGCCTGCCATGCGGCGTAACGCTCGGTTATGCTGCTAGAAAGTTCCTGTACCTCATACTGGAGCTGTTCGTTCTGAATCTCCGCCAAGTGATTACTGAATTGTCGCACGACAAACCATTGAAGCACAGCGGCCAAGAACACTGTCACACCCAGAACGATCAGGTACAGGATCAGCTTTTGCCAACCTGGTTTCAACAAAGCCCATTGTTTCATGCTTCCCTGTCCCTTCCATTTTGTTCAAGACGGCTCAAAATAGCCTGCATCAGGCATTCCAGCTCATAGCTGACCAGCGGTAGCCGTGCGCACAGCAACCGGGGAGTGCGGCGCTGGAGGGCAGCAAACCTCGCAGCGGTTTCCGTTGCCCCGTCCGTCAGTAGGATCAATTCGCATGTTTTTGCAATATATAAGCGATCCAGCTCTTCCTCGCCGTATTCTCGCAGATCAACAACGTAAATATCATGGCGATCGTCCATATGCTGAAGTGCGCTGGAGACAGCCAGGGTCACCCCTGTATGCCGTGCAGCATGATACTCATGAAGGAGACGCATACCTTTTTCCCAGAGGGCATGCTCAGCCGAATCAAATCGTTCACAAAAAAGACGCAACGCCCGTTCTGTATTGACATCTTTCAAAAATGCCAAAACGCTGATATTATACATGTAGTTCCTCATTTCTTACTTCCTGATTGGAGTTGCGCAGTTCTTATGACACCCCAAAACATTCTATTTGTTGACGACAGCCCTATGGTTCTGTCCCTGCTTGAACGGACCTTGACGCAAGAAGCATTCACCTTACATACCGCTCACACGCCCAAAGAAGCCTTACAAGTGCTGGAACAGCACCCGATTGATGTGGTCGTTTCCGATCTGCTCATGCCTGGTCTGGATGGGATTACCTTCCTTCGCATGATTAAGAAAGATTATCCACATATCGTACGAATCATTTTGTCTGGTCACCTGCATACGCAGTCTATTTTATCGGCGATTAATCAAGTCGGTGTGTTCCGTTTTTTGACGAAACCGCTGGAACTGGATGATGATACGCTAAAAGAAATACTGTATGAGGCGCTTGATCAGGCCAAATTAAATCGAAACAGCCTGCATGCAGACCAGAACGTAGCTTCCGACCTGTCAGTATTTATAGACAGCATTTTGAATGCTCCGTACCGACCCTATGTGCTGCTGAATGAACAAGATATCGTAACCGCTGTACACATTGCACTCGCTGAGCTATATCCTGTTGGCCGCTCACTACGTCATCCTGACGGTGAAGGTATTCAGTTAACCACGCATTCATTATATATACCGTATGAGGAGTCGGAATCTTCCGATCCCGACCTGTACACGCTGGATACGCTGACCCTCGGTCATTCATCGTTACGCCTTATCCGCCTTAGCGAGATCGCCTGAGTGACGGGTGCCGCCCTTTAACACGGCGGCTACCCCAATCACAGTTAGGCATACATACATCCACAACATCCCCATCGTCAGCAACGGGTGACGGATATAGTTTTTCAAATTCCCCCATGTATACAGCACCGGACGGAAGAAATACCAACGTTCCAGCGCCTTTCGCAATCCGCCCTCTTCAGATGACATCGTACGATCCATCACCGAAAAGTAGTAGGCTTTTTTACGTAATACATCCTGCAGATACACCTGTTTTTCATCATGATATACCCGTGTAAATACCGCCCGGCGAATGACTCCACCAGACTCTATATAACGTAAGGTCGGCTGTATTTCTTCAAAAGCAATCTGCTCCGCATTAAACCCACCCGTCGATTCGTAAGCGCTCATTCGCCAGAAGCGTGCCGCTTCAATGGAGCGTTTTCCCAAGGTCTCACCCGCGTTGTTAATTACATTTCGCTCAAAAACTTTCACTTTGGAAAAAAAATTGTTCGCTTCCGAATACGCCTCCTCCGGAACGACCAAAGCGCCAATATCCTGATGATCGTCAAAAAAGTCGATGCTCTGCTGAATCAGATGTTCGGCTAAAATCATATCGGAATCCAATACAAATATGTATTCGGCACCCAAGCGTTTCGCTTCCTCAACCGCCCTGACCCTAGCGACTCCCCGCTCCCCATGGGGAAGCTCCAATATCGTTACGGGTACTGAGCTCCCTGCCGACAGCATACGAATCGTCTCGACGGTCCGGTCATTGGAGCCATCATCAGCAATTACAATATGCAGATCCTTGTAATTTTGCCCCATACAACTTCGCAAACAAGGCTCTATCGTCCGTTCATTGTTGTATGTGGAGAAGAGAATGACCACTTTGTCCACTCTGTTCCGCCTCCTCTACCCAATCTTTCATCAACTGCTCAAACGCAGCAGCCGTATGATCAAAATGGAATCTTAACGCATATTGATACGCACGCTCACGGATGGCCATGTAATCCTCGCCACCCTGCGCTGCTCTTTCCATTTGTTCAGATAATCCCCGGATGTCGCCGTGAAAGCATAGATACCCGCTTTTCCCAAAATCCGTGGCATCCACCAGACCCGGTGAATTGCTGACAATGCTGGGAGTTCCAACGGCTGCCGCTTCGGTAATCGTCAACCCCCAGCCTTCACGTAAAGAAGGAAACACCAGCGCGTGGGCACGACTCATTAGCTCCAGCTTATGCTCTGCTGAAACAAATCCGTAAAAGGTAATATCGGCTTGCGATCGCCCCTGTTCATCCGGTTCTCCGTATGTCAATCCATATCGTTTCATAATCGGTAACAATTGTTCTGCCACATAGGTTTTATCGGTTTTTCCGGCAATCCATAACATAGCCTGAGGGAACTTTTCCTTGAGCTGCCCAAAGGCCTCAACGACCAGATCAATGCCTTTATATTTGACGAAGCGCCCAGCGTACATGAAGGTCGGATTCGGCTCCTTCGATAAAAATTGTTCGCGCTGCCAATGATCAAATTCAATGCCTTCCGGTAAAAGATGGACACGATCCGGGTGAAAGCCCAGCTTAAGCAGATCATATCGAGTAGACGGAGATACCGTAAGCGTCTGATCCTTACGAGCCAGCTTAAGCATCAAGGGCTCCATATGAAACCCAATAACATTTAGCGGGAATTTGGCATTTTCAAACCATATTTCCCTTGTTAGCTGATGTATAAAGAAAATCCGCTTAGATGCCTCCACCCAAAATCGGGTAAAGAATTGATGCGTATTCGCCTGGTTAATTACATAGTCGATCTTCCTTCGATGACGACGGTAATAGCGCATCGCATAATAAATAACACTGTATATGTTCCCTTTTCGAATATACGTAACACCGTCGATAATTTCATGCTCAGGCATCCCCTCAAATTGGGGTGAAAAATGAATGAACTGGAAGCGGCCTTGCTGTGAGCGTTTAAGCATTTCATGGGTGAAAATTTCTGCTCCCCCACTTTTAGGTGAACGAATGTCACGCCAGGAAAGCAATAGAACTACGGTTTTACCGTCCTGTTCATGTATGGTATTCATGGGGTACATCCCCCTTTATCTTTATTTTGAACAAATGCACATAGGCGTCTATCACAAAGTAGAGAGCCATAGCTCCGTAAACCATGAACTCAGATAGCAAAAAATCTACCGGCTCTGTGTGGGCAATATGAAAGGCTACTAATAAAGCCGCTGCTCCTGCCATCAGACTGAACATAAATTTGCGTCTACCCACCAATACGTGCACATGTACAAAAAACAGCACGATGGAAAATAGCCAGTACACCCATCCTCCCCATGGAATATAGGCCTCGGCCGATTGGTAAGAGGCTCCGAATAATATGGGAATAGAGGTTGGGAACACAAAGGTCGTGCCCACATATACACAGATCGCAGCTACAGCCATTAATCCGGCATAGACGGCAATTAACTTGCCCAAAGCTTGGCGGTCATGCCCCTGCGCACCGATCTTTGGAATAAAGGCAGCAATTAGGCTATACGAAACGTAATAGACCAACTGGCTGTACTTCAGCGCAATGGCATAGCTGCTGGCCTGCTCGGGAAAGTAATGCTGTACATACAACATGTCGATGGAGATACAAAACAAAATGAATAAATTCGTCATAAGGCTATCGGTGAAATCCTGACCCAATGATTTCCATAGCCCAGAAGGGATGTGTTCTCCACTATATGTGAATAAGGACAAGCCACGAGCCGAAACGATCCAGCCGTGGAGCAGCGACAGCAACATTCCCCCACAGCTCGCTAACAGTAGGGCTTCCAGCTTTAACCCCAGTGCAGCCAGAACAAAAAACAGGCTCAGCTTCCCCAATACCTCAATGTAATAATTCACATTGAGCGCCAACATGCGTTCCCTGCCCTGTAAATCTCCGCGGCACGAACTCACCAGAATATGCAGTCCGATCAAGCCATACAGCATGAACAGCGGGCTGGATTCGACGCCTAATAGCGAGCGCAGTAACGGATGAAAGATGAGTAAAATGATCATGGCAAGCACGGTTAACACCAGAGGAGCTTTTAGTAATAGAGAACCGAGCGGTAAGCTTCGTAGTGCAAGTTTTTTGTCTCCCTTAGAGACCAGTTTGGCGGTTAATAGCTGAATGGATAAACCCAAAACGGATAAAAGTGCAAAAAGTGCCAGCAGCGCATTCGCCTGGCCATAAGCTTGTCCGGTAAGATACCAACTCGCTGCAATGTGGAAGAAAAAATTAAATCCGTTAAGCAGCACATTAAAGAGAGGAAACATCAACGATCGCAATCGGTTGTTCACGTTGTTATCTCACCCGCCGATCCAGTCGCCAAATATCAATGATGGAGCGTAAAAAACGAATAGAATCCTTCCAGACATGGATGTGCGATCCATCCCGGTCAATACATTTGACGGGTAATTGCAGCACACGAAGCTGGAGTCGCTTGGCAATAAACATCATTTCCAGATCCAGCGCCAGTCCGAGCTGTTCCTTTAAATGCGGAAACATCCGTTTCACTGCAACCGAACTCATCACTTTAAGCCCAGTCTGGGAATCCACCACACCTGTTGGTAAAAAGGGACGGGAAATGACCCGTTTACCAAAGCTGACAACAGATCGCAATAAAGATCGATTCTCGGCGGTCATATCCTTGGTTCCGATCACGACATCATAATAGCCCTGCTGAACAACATTAATCATTCTGGCAATATCCTCAATAAAAAAGGAGTCGTCCGCGTCCACAAATACGTAGTAATCCGCACCAATGGTTCGCATCCCTTCCAGATACGTCCCTGCCTTACGTGTATTGCGTCCCAATTCCCTTGTTTGAAGCAGCGGACTAAGATTCTGATTAATCCGGTTTACGGACAAGTCCGTTGCTGCCTCCAGCGCTTTAATCAAGGCATTGGTACCATCGTGGCTGCCATCATCAATGAGATAAATCGAACCTTCAATAATATGGCTGCGGATAAAGGCTTGCAGTCGTTCAGCAAAGGTTTTGACATGAACAAAACGTTGCTCTTCGTTATATACAGACAAGATAAATGCAATATGTTGGCTTTTGGTCGAATACTCGGGATAAAGCAAGCTTTGTATTTCCGAAAGCATTTCTTCGGTGTTATTGGCTTGCCAAAATAGCAGGCGTAAACGGCCTACTCCGGTGATTTGCACCATATGCTGATCACTGAACGGAAATGTTACATCCGTTACCAGTAACAATGGCATTTGCGGAAATTGGCTACGGATCTGATTGGCTTTTCGCACCGCCTGCCCCGGCTCCCTATAATCAATCAAGCAGCAACATGCGTTCTCGTAGACTGAAGCTGCCTCCGTGTCCTTGCACTGTATATATTGGTAAAAACAAATTACATTGGGATAATCAATAGCCCTGTCGTTATCGCTAAAAATGGCTATAGGTCCCTGCACACAAACCTCTCCTTTTTCTCCGAATAGTTCTATTTTGTTGAAAAAGAATTAAGAATGTTTGCTTATAGGAGTTAAATTAATGTCCAAATACTTCATATTTCCTTAACAAAATAGCTGACACTTCATGATATATAAGGAGATAAGATAAGAAAAACTAATTTTCATATTTGATAGAAACAGAGTATTTAGACCTGATTCATTAGAACCAAAACCATCAGCATCAGTTAGCGAATCTATATCGAAAATCGGTTCTTTTAGATCAATAGAAAGAAATTAATATGGTTATTTTGTCATAGATAAATAAACGAATAAAACAAATTGGCACGTCCATACTATGGACAACATGCCATCTTTCATTATGAATAATTGAGAAATTTTGCAAAAATCCGATAACCGACTTTCAATGAACAAGATATAGATCGAAATGGTTTAGTTCGTCTATATCTTGCACCTCGGAGCGACTAGAATCGAATTTTGTGAAATCCTTGCAATGTAAAATTGAAGAGAAGGAAGGTCTTTCTATGGAAGCATTTTATGTCAATCGCGATGGGTCATTATCTACTCCCTTACGGGGGAAGGATGTGTTGGCAAATCCCCTTTTGAACAAAGGCGTTGCTTTTACAGAAGAAGAACGCAAAGAACTGGGTTTGGATGGAATCCTTCCTCCAACCGTCCTTTCATTGGAGAAACAGAGCGTACGAGCATATCAGCAATTTCTCGCACAACCTACCATGCTACGTAAAAATGCTTCTCTCAACGACCTCCACAACCGAAATGTCGTCCTCTACTATCGGCTACTAACCGATCATTTAAGTGAAATGCTACCCGTAGTCTATACACCGACCGTCGGAACCGCGATTCAAGAATATAGTCACGAGTACAACCGCCCTGGGGGCGTATATTTGTCGATAGATAACCCGAACGGTATTGGACAAGCGTTTTATAATTCCGGTTTGAGTGGTGAAGATGTGGATCTGATCGTCGTAACGGATTCCGAAAGTATTTTGGGGATTGGGGACTGGGGTGTCGGGGGGATTAACATTGCTATTGGCAAACTTGCAGTGTATACGGCTGCGGCAGGCATTCATCCCGGGCGGGTGCTGCCCATTGTACTGGATGTAGGTACGAATAATGAAAAGTTGCTGAATGATCCACTGTACATCGGAAACCGCCATAAACGGGTTCGCGGAGAAGCCTATAACCAGTTTATTGATACTTTTATCAGCAAAACGTTAGCGCAATTCCCGAAGGCGCTTTTACATTGGGAAGATGTTGGTAGCGTAAATGCACGCCATATTATAGGAAAATACGGTCAAAGTATACTCACCTTCAACGATGATATACAAGGTACAGGAGCGGTGACCTTGGCTGCAATTCTTTCGGCGGTGGGTGTCACCAAGACTCCGCTGCGTGAGCAAAAGGTACTTGTCTTCGGCCCAGGAGCAGCAGGGATCGGTAACGCTGACCAAATTCGGGGCGCTATGATCGAGGACGGCCTTTCCGCGGAAGATTCATTCAAGTCCTTTTGGGCCTTTGATTACCGTGGGCTGTTAACGGACGATATGGAAGATGTACTGGAATATCAGAAACCGTATGTACGTAAAAAAGAGGAAGTCAGCTCATGGACGCGGTCGGATGACGGCAAAATACCGCTGCTGGAGGTCATCCGTCAGGTGAAGCCTACCATATTAATCGGAACTTCTGGAGTAGCCGGTGCCTTTTCTGAAGAGATCATCAAAGAGATGGCGAAGCATGTAGAACGCCCGATCATTATGCCCATGTCCAATCCTACAAATCTTGCAGAAGCTACACCTGAGGATCTAATACGGTGGACCGATGGCAAGGCATTAATTGCTACCGGAAGCCCCTTTGACCCCGTCACTTATAACGGTACGAAATTTGAAATTGGACAGGCGAACAATGCCTTTGTGTTCCCGGGACTGGGTCTGGGTGCGATTGTGGTTAAAGCCAAAAGGATTACCCCTGCGATGTTTACAGCCGCAGCAGATGCCGTTGCCAATGGCGTAGATTCGAATAAGCCTGGCGGTGCGTTGCTCCCTCATATCCAAAAATTACGTGATGTTTCGTACGTTGTTGCGGTTGCGGTAGCGAAAGCAGCGATTCAGGATCAGGTAGCTCAGGCACACATTTCAAATGTTGAACAAGCTATACGGGATGCAATGTGGAAACCGGAATATGTCAAGGTCAAAGCAGTGGAAAGCGTAATACATCACCCTCACTAATGCTCCATTTAAGAAAGAGATTGCCTTGTTCAGACAGGCAGAATACGTCAGTTCAAGCAAGGAGAATCAATCTATGAGTGTCGGACATATCTTGTATATTTTGGTGCCGATTTTTTTCGTTATTATTTTAGGGTGGTTAGCGGGGCATTACAAAAGCTTTGATGCCTCTTCCTCCAAAACCCTAAATGCGCTCGTTACCAAATTTGCACTACCTGCGCATCTATTCATCGGTATTACGACAACGGACAGGAAAGCGCTCATCGAGCAATGGCCATTCCTGCTGGCCCTGTTCATTGGCATTGTCGGCTTTTTTACCGTTCTCCTTCTACTGTCCCGCTTTGCGGGGAAGCAGTCGGTCAAGGATGCCGCCATGTTTGCTTTGAACTCGGCACAGCCGACCTTTGCTTTTATGGGCATTCCTGTGCTTGGAGCCATCTACGGTTCCGCTGCTGTCGCCATTCCGATTGCGCTTACCGGGATCGTAGTCAATGCCGTCCTTGACCCGGCGGCTACCATTATAGCTACCGTAGCCAGCAGGAATTCAGGCAAAGAACGGAACGGTCACCTCGGAAGGTTAATCTGGGACTCCATTCTTCATGGATTAAAAGAACCGCTGGCGCTGGTTCCACTGATTGGTGTAATTTTGACCTTGTTCGGCTTCCATTCACCGGATTTGTTGAACAAATCGTTGAATCAAATCGGAGACATTACGTCCGGGGCCGCTTTATTCGCTGTCGGAGTGACCATTGGCGTACGCAACATTAGTTTTAGTGTAAGTGCCTTTGCCATCGCACTGTTAAAAACAATTGTACAGCCTTTATTAATGCTGCTGATCGCCTACCTGTGCGGTCTGTCGTCTGCAGATACTGTGAAGGCAGTTCTGCTCGTTTCCTTCCCGGGTTCAGCAGTCGCTGCTATGATCGCCACCCGTTTTGAAAGCCTGGAATCAGAAACAGCCTCCTCCTTTGTCATCAGTGCTGTCATATCGCTCGTTACACTCCCAGTACTGATTTCTCTATTGGTATAAATGCTGATTATTTAGACATTGGAGCCTGCCGCGAATTCCTTCGTGTAGACGGAACTGATCTTCTCCAGCGCCTTTTTCCCTCTCGGAAGCGAACTTCAGCTCTGTCGTTTGGCCCTTGACCAGATAGACATGTTTGACATAGCGTATGAACGTATGTACAGTAATAGTCAAAAGAATAGAAGTCCACTAGGGGAGCCGCTATGGCTGAGACAAGAACGTATCTTGGACCCTTTGAACCTGATCTAGTTCGTACTAGCGTAGGAAAGTGGAGCCTTCGTATATAAGGTTTCAAGCGTTTTTTGCGTATTGGGCCTATTGTTGAAGCCGCTCCATTTTTCTGGGGCGGCTTTTTAGCGTTGTTCCGGAATTATATTCTTACAGGACTTCTTGCTCTTCAATTTTATGGAGGTGGCGAAATTGAGTTTTACACAAGAACTCCGTCGGCAGGCGGACGGCATTTTTCAAGCGATTTTTGAGCATCCCTTTGTGAGAGGTATTGCTGAAGGAAGTTTGACAAGGGGACAGCTGATTCACTATGTAAAACAGGACTTTGAATATTTGAACGCCTACATGCGGATATACGGCATCGCAATCTCCAAATGCACGAATCGGGAGGACATGGATGTATTTAATGAACAAATCTCTTTTATTCTCCACAGCGAGGTTCATCCGCATCAAAATTTCTGTGCTGTCGCAGGGGTGACCTATGAAGAATTGCAGGGATATCCGCTCGCTCCGTCGGCTCATCACTATATCCGGCACATGCTGACGGTTGCGCATGAGGGCAACCTGGGCGAGATCTTGGCTGTGCTGCTGCCATGTATGTGGACGTATGCCGAGATTGGCCGCAGGCTGCTAGATGAAGTAAAGCCGGATAAGTCCCATCCGTTCTATGAATGGATTGGCTTTTATGGAGACCAGCTTGATGATACAACACTCAAGTTCCGAGAACGTGTAGATGCTTGGGCGGAAGGGGCAACGGCTGCTGAGCGGGAGCGGATGATTGAGCATTTTATACTGAGCTGCCAGCTGGAATATAAGTTCTGGGACATGGCTTATAAGCAGGAAGAATGGCCGGTCCAGATGCAGGCAGCGGTCTTGGAATAGTCAGCCTGTCAATTCGATGAGTGAAGTACGGTTAATGTCCTGTTAAACCACCAACTATAGAGAGGATAATCATGATGAGTACATGGGAAAAAAGTTATTCGGATCTCCTAACGAAGGTACAAAATAGCAAACCCCTCGTTCACAATATCACCAATGTGGTAGTCACCAACTTTACCGCCAACGGCCTGTATGCATTGGGTGCCTCCCCAGTGATGGCCTATGCACCCGAGGAAGTAGCAGACATGGCAAAAATAGCGGGAGCCGTCGTATTAAACATCGGTACGCTGAACCGCGAACTGGTGGATGCCATGATCATTGCTGGACAATCAGCAAATGCACACGGTGTTCCAGTCCTGCTAGATCCGGTCGGTGCGGGAGCAACGAGCTTTAGAACCGAGTCTGCACTGCGAATCCTGAATGAAGTCAAAATCTCCTTGGTACGAGGCAACGCGGCCGAAGTCGCGCATCTTGTTGGAGAAGCGCGTGAGATTAAAGGCGTAGATGCTGGTGACAGTGCTGACAGCGGCCATGCCGATCTGGCAATTCGGGCTGCTCGAGTGCTCAATACAATGGTTGTCATCACTGGAAAAGAAGACGTCATCACCGATGGGGCCGAAGCACGAATGATAAGCGGCGGAGACGTACTGCTCACGAAGGTAACCGGAGCAGGCTGCCTGCTGACCTCTGTGTTAGGTGCCTTTGCAGCTGTTGAACCCAACCTGCTGCTCGCAGGTACAGCAGGCTTGGCATTTTACAGTGCAGCAGCTTCCCGAGCCGCAGCACGTACCGCAGAGCTAGGGCCAGGCAGCTTCCAGATTGCCTTTCTCGACGAGCTCGCCAAACTACATACTGGTTCGCTAGAGGGGCATGTCACGATCCGTGAAGCTGGAACAACTACAGCAGGTGGTGCGCGATGACAGACACTCGTGTACCCAGAGCACTGACGATTGCCGGCTCAGACAGTGGCGGCGGGGCCGGAATTCAAGCCGATCTCAAAACCTTTCAAGAGCTTGGCGTATACGGCATGTCAGCTATTACGGCCATTACTGTACAGAACACCTTAGGGGTCCACGGCGTATATCCGCTGCCACAGGAAGCAACAGCGGAACAGATCGAAGCTGTAGGATTAGACCTTGGAGTGGATGCCCTGAAGACTGGCATGCTGTTTAATGCGGGTATCATCCGTCTTGTGAGTGAGCAGATCCGAAAGTTCGGCTGGAAAAAGGTCGTCGTCGATCCCGTGATGATTGCGAAGGGGGGCGCTGAACTGCTGCAATTGGAAGCGGTGCAGGCTTTGAAGGACGAACTGCTCCCCTTGGCCCTGGTCGTTACACCGAATATCCCGGAGGCGGAAGCCCTGACAGGGATCAGCATCCGTACGATGGAGGATCGCCGCGAGGCTGCAAGACATATTAGCAGTATGGGATCAGAATTCGTTGTGATCAAGGGTGGCCACGCTGACGAGAGCGAGAGCAGCGAACAGATTGTTGACCTGCTCTTTGACGGAACCGCCTTTACAGAGCTGAGCGGCAAGCGAGTACGGACTGTCCATACACACGGAACTGGGTGCACCTTCTCGGCAGCGATTACCGCGGAATTAGGGAAAGGGATGTCTGTACCGGAGGCTATCTCGAATGGCAAAGCCTTCATCCAGGCGGCGATTGAGGAATCTTTGCAGCTTGGACAGGGACATGGGCCCACCAATCATTGGGCCTTCCGTCGTCGTCAGGAGATGCTTCTATGAGCGGCAGAATGTTGTCAGAGGTGGTGCGCCGCCAGCTACAGATGTACCTGGTGCTTGGAAGCGTGAATTGCCTAGCGGAACCAGGCTGGGTCGTGCAGGAGGCTCTGGCTGGCGGGGCAACCATGGTCCAGTTCCGGGAAAAAGGCCATGGCGCATTAACGGGTATCCCTATGTTCGAACTTGCGCGCCAGCTACAGGAACTGTGCCGCCACGATGGTGTCCCCTTCATCATCAATGACGATGTGGAGCTGGCTCTTGAAATCGATGCTGACGGTGTTCACATCGGTCAGGACGATGAATCTGCCGAAACCGTCCGCGAGCGAATCGGAAATCGAATTCTAGGCGTCTCTGCCCATACCATTGAGGAAGCACGTCGAGCCATTCTGCAAGGTGCTGATTATCTCGGCGTCGGGCCAATCTATCCCACCCTCTCGAAGGATGATGCCCATGCTGTACATGGGCCAGCAATTTTATATGAGATGCGTAAAGCGGGAATTGATGTGCCAATTGTTGGGATCGGAGGTATTACAGTCGACCGTGTTGAGGAAGTCGCACGTGCAGGTGCAGATGGTGTAGCGGTGATTTCAGCCGTGACACAGACAAAGCAGGTTAGAGGTACGGTCAAGGAATTAAAGAAAAAGGTAGTGCTAGGCATCAAAAATCGAGGGATGTATGGATCATAGCAAATTGTTTCGATTGACTAAATAATTTCTCGTTTCATACCCAGCAGAAGACGATATGATTAATCAGATCGTCTTCTTAGGTTGTCGAGACTTTATATAAGACCAGTATTATAACCGATACGATCGTAGAACTGATTATGTTTATGATCTTATTCGGAATTATCCTATTTTTATTTATCTCAAAAGAAACACGATGGCATAAGTCGCTTTTAATTAATACTTATGTTCAGACAGAGTCGTTTCAAAAATAGAAATAATACATTATTCTTCAATTCCGAGCAATTCGGATACTTGTTTTCTGTATCTTGTAGCCTTGCGTGTCCCATGAATGAGATTTGACAATCTGGAAGCTGGAATATGATATGTACTACAAAAAGTTTTCTGATCCATTCTTTTCTCGAGCAGTTTTTGCTTGATCTCCCATCCAAAAGGGGTTACAGAATTTCGATGATTCAACATCACTACCTCCAAGTTTTAGTTTTTGGAATCATGTATTACGCAACATGTAATACACCAGAGCTTAATGATTCGATCTGCATGTTTGGTAATGATTCAACAGGTAATCCAACCTTTTAGATTGTTCAATTACTTTGGGGTGTGTTAAAAATCCATACTTTTTCTGGACTTGGTACAGTTTCCTCCTAGCTCTCTCGACACGAAGTAAAGTCACACCTTGGTTCATCAGTATGATCCCCTCCTCTATGTCACATTTTAGAATAAAAAGACGTTTTTTGGTTTTTCGGATGATGCGCCTAACAAAAAGAGAATATCACAAAAGTTTTCATAAATAAGGGCGTCCCTAAAATATGCAAAAAACCTCCGTTTCCACTAATAAAGTGGAGCAGAGGCTCTAGTTTCTATTAATAATATTTACATACAGGATTTTAATCCTACATGAATAAAAGGATACTACTACCAATAATAAAACGATCTTTCTCTTTGCCCTTCGCTCACTAAACTTTCGTACTTCATATGAGCCTTAACATCTGCAAACGCTTTAAACTTCTCAAATAGTCTTATGCACCTAATGAAAAAAGCTTCTTTATTAATGGTTAATGATTTAGATAAAACGTCTAGCAAGTATTTAAAGCCATGCGAGTAGCTACCTCTATTCAAGTAATATTTAGCAAGTTCATATTTAAAAAGCGTTATGTGTTCTGGTACGACTTGATGTGTGTACATATCAGTAGATGCTGGATCAAAAGAATTAAACTCCACTTCAAAACGTGAGAGTACATCATCAACATCTATTGCATATCGGTTAGCCGCTATTATAATGTTCAACAGCTTTGAGAGCTTTTCATCTTCGTTAGTAATTGATGTGGCTACAATATATTCAACATAATCTGGAAGCACACTGGTATCCCCAGACAGAAGTTTATTTACAAAGATATTACCTACTGCCCAATGCTCGAACAAGTTGATCCAGTGTCGGGTTTCCTCGTCCGTCTCAATCACCCAATCTAAATTTGCGTAGGCGTATGTAAACTGTAAAGCTTGCTGATAATTGCCTTGGGCTTCACAGACACTAGCACACAGTAAATCAGCATAGGTAATGTAAACAAATATGGGACGACTTAGCCTCATATAAGACTCCTCACTCTTTTGCTTCTTCTGCCGTTGTTTCATAGAATAATAAATTTCCGCTTTATGTCTCATTTTTTGAGCTGTTTCATAAAGCATATCCCACTCGTGTAATGAACGATACACATTCGCTAGATCCTTCAACGCATCAAGTTGATCTATTTCATCCAGACGTTCGACAAAGGGCTCAAATCGAGTAGCCGCCTTGAGATTTCGGATCTGATCGTTCCCTACCTGAATCGTAAACAGACGATACTGACAGATAGCCAAGCGTTCAGAGTGCTGGTACTTCTCGCCTTCCGCAATCCCCTCATAGAGTAACAAAGCAGCATTACGCTGACCTTGTGCGAATAACTTTTCTGCCGCATCGAATAGCTTCGGGGAATAAAGGAGGTTGTCCATGATATGGGCCACTACAAGCTGGATCGCATGTAACTTGTCCAGTTCCGCACAGCGAAATAACAACGGCTCAATTCGCCGCCAATCTGGGGAACGCTCAATGATATAATTATCTATGTATAGTTCGTAAAAAAAACCTTCCGGTAATCCCATGGCTAGCGTGATTCGATCCAACTGATGTATAGCAACAGGACGATGCTTAGTAATCCAATTATTAAGTGTTCTTTGATGAACACCTGAATGTTCGGAAAATTGCGCCAAAGTCAAATTGTTTTGTTTTAAAAAATTCTCAAACTTATCTAAGATCGTAGGTGTATGTCCCAAGTCATAACCACCTTTCATATAAAAATACCAAATTTTTATAATCTCATCTCAAATTATTGTCCAAATTTTAACATACGTCAATGAGCATTAGTCAATATCCACATTATTAGTACCCCTTAAAAAGGTGAAAATACCACATTAATTCATATATTCATTAGCATTTAAATATTTGTAACAATGGATGGGTGAACACCTCCATCATTTTCATTGAGAAGCTTTGATACACAACCCTTTCAGAATTCAGGTGGTCGCTCGCTCTACTAATTTGAATTCCAGATGATGTATCGTTTCTTCCAGCCCTTCGAGGGCATTTCGAATCATAATGAACGCATTCTCAGCTTGCTTGTCTATCGGGTAATGAATCGTAGTTAAATCAAGCAAATGCGAGATTTCGGTGTTATCAAAGCCTACTACTGCAAAATCACTCGGTACAGAAACACCTAGCCTACGCGCTTCAGTCAAAAGACCTGCTGCCAAATAATCGGTAGAACAGGCGAAGGCGTCCGGCCTGTCTGTTGGTGCTCGTTCTGCCCACCAATGAGCTATTTGTTCACCAGCTTCTATTGAATTTAAATCATAAAAATGCGGGAAGGCCTCAGCGTCCAAATCATATTTTTCGCAAAAGTCATGATAAGCTCGAATGCGTTCTTTTGTATTTAACCCCCGCATGCTGCCGTACACATTCACAATTTTCCGATATCCTCGGGTGTACAAATGTTCCAATGCCAGCGTATAGCCCTGATACTGATCCATAAATACAGACGGGATTGCCTCAATGTTTACACGCTGCCAGGTCACAATCGGACCATATTTTGTATAATGCTCAATCACACTCCACTCATTAACGCGAATCATACAGACCAAAGCGTCCAGTTGCTTTCTCCGCAACATTTCCAGCGCTTCAAGCTCCTGTTCCTTCTCCCCATTGGTAATAAACAGCGCTATATTAAAGCCATGCTCCTGGGCATACATTGTAAATCCGCGCACAAATAAACCCAATGAATCATTAAAAGAAAGTGAAATAATCCCTATGAGCTTGGTCATCCCTTTTTTTAAAGATACCGCATTGAGATTAGGAACATAATCCAGTCGATCTATGACCTCCTGCACACGCTGTCTTGTCGGTTCACTTACGTACGGATGGTTGTTAATGACACGGGACACCGTAGCCGAGGATACCCCCGCCAGCTTTGCAATTTCATGAATATTCGCCATTTTTCTCACCTCATTCTTTCTATTTTAGCATGTTCGTGTTTAGCATGTTCGTAGTGTCCGCCCTATAATTGTCACCTTCCCAAAATAAGTTTTTTAAAAGCGCTTGACCTGTAATGCATTACAGGGATTACAGTGAATTTGTGCTTAAGAAAGCGGTTTACAAAACATACTTAGGAGGCACTAACTATGAAAAAAGGCATAAAGATTGCAACCATTGGCGGAGGCTCCAGCTATACACCAGAACTAGTAGAAGGCTTCATCAAACGTTATGCAGAGCTTCCCATTCGGGAATTGTGGCTGGTAGATATTGAGGCAGGTCGTGAAAAACTGGAGATCGTAGGCGCCATGGCCAAACGGATGGTAAAAGCCGCAGGCATTGATTGTGAGGTACATTTGACCCTGGATCGCCGGGAAGCGTTGAAGGACGCTGATTTTGTAACGACCCAATTTCGGGTAGGCTTGCTGGAAGCGCGGATTAAGGATGAAAGTATTCCGTTAAAGCACGGCATAATCGGTCAGGAAACTAATGGGGCCGGTGGGATGTTCAAAGCTTTTCGTACCATCCCTGTTATCCTCAGTATCGTCGAAGATATGAAAGAACTGTGTCCGAATGCATGGTTAATTAATTTTACCAACCCTGCGGGTATGGTCACCGAAGCCGTGCTTCGTTATGGTCAGTGGGATAAAGTCATCGGATTATGTAATGTTCCAATCGGCGCGATCAAGAGTGCATCGGCTGTGCTGGACAAACCGGAAGAAGAGCTATTCTTTAAATTTGCAGGCATTAACCACCTTCATTGGCACAAAGTTCATGACAAAACAGGGGTCGAATTAACAGAGCAAGTTATTGAAGGACTGTACGCTCCGGGCGCAAAGCCAGAGAAAGTCGTAGAAAATATTAAGAACATGCGCTTTCTGTATGATCAAGTTCGTCAATTGAAAATGCTGCCTTGTCCTTACCATCGGTATTACTATATGACGGATAACATGCTCAAGGAAGAATTAGAGGAAGCCAAAAACGAAGGAACTCGGGGCCAAGTGGTCAAACGTCTGGAAGAAAGTCTGTTTGAATTGTATAAAGATCCGAATCTGGATTACAAACCAGAGGAACTATCCAAACGTGGCGGTGCACATTACAGCGATGCAGCCTGTGAGATCATTAATTCCATTTATAACAACAAAGGCACATTGATGGTGGTTAGTACACGTAACAATGGTGCGATTGATGATGTTCCCTATGATAGCGCCATCGAAGTGACCAGTGTCATTCGCGCTCATGGTGCCGAACCTGTCAACTTTGGCAAATTTCCACCTGCACTGCGGGGCTTGCTGCAAGTGATGAAGGCAATGGAAGAGCTGACGATAGAAGCGGCGGTCACCGGTGACTATGCAACCGCACTGCAAGCCTTCACCCTGAATCCGCTCGTACCAAGCGGGGACATTGCTCAAACCGTGCTGGATGAATTACTAGAAGCACACAAAGAGCATCTGCCTCAATTCTTTGCTCATAAGGAGAAGGCAACGGTATAAAGCTAGCAGCAATCATCCTGCTGGAACACAAAAAAGCTTCCTACATGTAGGAAGCTTTTTGCTATACGTCCCAGGAGTACTTGCTGGGACGTTGGTGTTATTGGGTTTGTACTTGGCTTGACAATCCGTCATTAAGCTTATTGATAAATTTGTTAGACTTTTTTAAAGTATGATCTCCGTTGAAAAAGCAATAACCGCTTTCCCCGTAATTTGAACTAATACGGGTTTTCCCTGTTCCTTTTTCACATGAACATGCATTGTTCCCTCTCTTTTGATTGCCTCACCTTGTAAAATATCAAAATCAAAAGACTGCTCATTCTCATTTTGCAAAATGTTATAGTGTACCAAATAGGCTCCAAGCGGTCCGTTTGCATTTCCTGTCACCGGGTCTTCAGCTATTCCAATTGCAGGAGCAAACATTCTTCCGTGAACCAATATATCCTCTTGTGGATTTAATGTAAAAACATAATATCCATTACATCCAATATGCTTGCTGATTTCTGTAAGCTTCTGCAAATCAGGTTTTAAACTATGTAGTATTTCATTGGAGTAAATCGGAACCATTACCTTAGAATGACCTGTTGAAGATATTGCAACTGGATATTCCATGCAAATATCTTTACAAGAAATACCTAACGCATTTGCAATCCGACTTCTTATTTCATCATTTAAAGGCTCTGATACAGAAGGTTCTCCCTGTGTCATTACAATAGAATAGTCATCTTCATACTTTATAACATCAACAGGCAATATACCTGCTTTTGTTTTTTGAATAATTCTTCCAGTTTCAGCTTTTTTCTCAATTGCATAAATATAATGCGCTGCTACTGTTGCATGACCACAAATTGGAACCTCTGTTGTTGGAGTAAAAAATCTTACTTCAACATCATAATTTGAAGAATCTGTTTCAAAAATAAATGCAGTTTCCGAATTATTTAATTCTCTTGCAATTCTCTGCATCTGCTCATCTGTAAGTCCATTTGCATTTGGAACAACCCCAGCAGGGTTACCATAAAATCTATTTTTTGTAAATGAGTCTACTTGATATATTCTATATTTTTTCATAATTTCGCCTCTATAAATACTAGTTTGTCTGTCTGTTAAATCTGATATTAACATACTTTTTAGGCAGTTTCACTTAAATTAAAAGATATAATATGGCCCTTTAATGAAAACGAACTGATCCTTATTATAGAATCGCGATCTTTTATGGAAGATTGTTATTAAACTAAAGCCGCAGTTAGCTGAAATGGTCTTCTCAATCCTTATCTAAAAATGGCAAAAATATTTTATGATTATAGATATTTTTAGATTCTGCCACGCCTGTTGAGTAACTCAATTCATAAAACAAGAGGTGTCTGCCATCAAGCCTTATTGATCTATTTCGACCCCCTGAAGGGGTTGCCCATTTTCTGCTCGTAAAGCGACATGAAGTTTAATAGCTGCACGCTCTCCGTGATATGGAACCCAATGGATCGATAGCTACCCCATTGTTCCAACGCAGCCATGCACCAGTATTGGAGTAAATGGTACACCGTAAACTTGCGGGCTTTGTCTTCATAACCTATTAACTTCACAACCCTTTGAACTTCTTCAGGAGTCAGCATGAATTGAAGATAGATGTAATCGTGATAGAATTTCTCATAAGATCGTCTTCTTTCGGATTCGTTTGGATGGTAATAACGATTCTGAAGAAAAGACGATCCTTTTTCTTCCATTTTGTGGTTATTCAACAGGCGTGCTACAATATAGGGGTATTAGTTTATATAGCGTGTAAAAATCGTGTGTATAATTTGTGTAAACAGGTGTATTAATCACACCTTTTTCTAACGTTTTCTATCGTAAACCCCCATAAAATAAAAAACGCCCCAAACCCATATATATCAAGGATTTGAGGCATTTTAAATTTCGTTCAAACTTTACATATCTGAACTCTTCGACGTCCCAGGAGGGATTCGAACCCCCGACCGACGGCTTAGAAGGCCGTTGCTCTATCCAGCTGAGCTACTGGGACAAGATGGTGATCAATAAAACTTTATGTATTCAGCGCATTGATTATTATATCACATTTCGAGCAACTGTCAAAAGCATTTTTTTCATGATGTAGGGAAGCTGGCTGCAAAGGAATCATTTGGACGCTAACGGGGTATTATGTACAAAGAACCATGCATAAAGGAGGGGTTAATCCGTGAGAGGTCTTTTGTCGTCACTTTGTTATTTCAGCATTTTCTTCGCACCTTTTCTAGTGCCTGTCATTGTGTGGATTGCAGTACGGGACGAATATGTTCAGGGACATGCAAAAAAAGCTATTTTATCGCATATTTTCCCCATTATTGCGGCGATTCCGCTAGTGTATTTTATTATAACGGCGAATCATGCAGGTTCAGTGATCGGGTTTGTACTGCTATTCGTAGTGGTCTATCTCGGGGTTTTTGTGTATAACATCTACAAAGGAATTATGACGCTGCGTGAAGCGGCTTAGTTCAAAAGAAGCCTCCTATATTCCGCAAACTTGGCGGGATACAGAGGCTTCTTTAGGGTTATTTTTGATGAGTTGCTGTTCCTATTTAGTTCGATGGCTATGGCTGCTTATTTATTCCCAAAGCGTTTAGGACTTCTACGCACCTCATGTCTTACGTTTTTCTCCAGTACTTCTTCTGCAAACTCATTGTTGTGAATATAACTGCTGCCTTTATTTTTCTTATAATTCGCTTTGCCGTCTATGATTTCCCCCTCCTTTCACGCTGATCCGGCGATGGCGCCGGGGCCCAAATCAACAAAAGCCGAGGCATAGCACACCATATCCTCATGCCCCGAACTCCTTGGCGAACTCTGTACTGAGTTGCCCATACGAGAGCAATTCTTTTTTGAACTTCTCTCGCTCCTCACCAGCAGTAATGTGTGTAGAATCGGTAAAAGCCTTGTCTGTCACTTCCTCAAATGCCGAATGCAGGTTATTGTCGTACCAATCCAGCTCCAGATCGGCGTCATTGCGGATGATCCGTACCATGTCGTAGTCATGCTGACCATCCGTCTGATCCTTGGCCGTGATATAGACCAGCAGTTCCGGGTCATCCGCGGCACCAGGCCGCACCTCTACCTCAGCGCAACGCACTCCGTCAAGTTCAGTGAAGCGGCGGATTTTGGCATCCTTGATGTAGTACATGGTCTTCCTCCTTCCTTGCGAGTAGACGGGTTGCCCCATCAGTAGTTTTCGGAACGGACAGACATTTTATGCTTCTTTTCGGCATATATACTGTTGAACTGGGGATTTAGTTTTTGATTCATTCCAACACTGGATGAACACGACAAAGAGAGGATGAACAGACATGTGCGGAATTACAGGTTTCATACAGTGGAACGGAGACTTAATGCATCAATCTGAGCTGCTGCTGAATATGACACAAACGCTCTCCGATCGCGGACCAGATGCTGCGGGTACCTGGATATCCAATCCGTGTGCCTTCGGACACCGAAGACTGAGCGTTATGGACCCGGAAAATGGCGCTCAACCCATGATCCGGCAGCTGGAGGATATTACTTATACGATTGTATATAACGGGGAAATATATAACGCGCCTGAGCTGAAAAAAGAGCTGCAACAGCGCGGGCATTTTTTCCGTACACAATGCGACACGGAGGTGCTGCTCGAATCCTATATCGAATGGGGCCCCGAATGTGTGGATCGGTTAAACGGCATTTTTGCGTTTGCAGTCTGGGATAGTGAGCGGGAGCAGGTATTTCTGGCACGGGATCGGCTGGGAGTGAAGCCGCTATTTTATAGCCAGACCGAAGAAGTATTCGTATTTGGCTCAGAACCCAAAGCACTGCTTCAGCATCCAGCGGTAGAAGCAGCAGTGGACGCCGAGGGATTGGCTGAAATTTTTATCATCGGGCCTGCACGTACCCCCGGACACGGCGTCTATTCGTCTATGAAGGAGCTACGCCCCGGGCATACGCTGACTTACAGCCGCGACGGCGTGCGCATTCAAGCCTACTGGACACTGGAAAGCATTGCGCATGAGGATAACACCGAAGAAACGGCGCTTAAGGTACGAGAACTGTTGCTGGATACGGTGGAGCGGCAGCTCATTTCGGATGTTCCGGTGTGCACCTTATTGTCTGGCGGGTTGGATTCAAGCGCTCTATCCGCATTAGCTGTCGATTATTACAAACGTACCGGGCAGGGACAAGTTCATACGTATTCGGTCGATTATGTGGATAACGACAAGCATTTTAAAGCCCATGCGTTTCAACCCGGAGCCGATGCCCCCTGGATTCAGCGGATGGTGGATGAATTAGGGACAAATCATCACTGGATTGAATTCGATACGCCAGAAGTCGTAGCAGCTCTGAACAACTCCACGCTAACGCGGGATTTACCCGGAATGGCGGACGTGGATTCGTCGCTGTATCTCTTTTGCCGGGAGATTAAAAAAGGGGCTACGGTCGCTATTTCCGGCGAGGCTGCGGATGAAGTTTTTGGCGGATATCCATGGTTCCACCGGGAGGATATGCTGAATTCGGGTACATTCCCGTGGGCAGTTGCACCCGACATGAGAGCCAGTCTGCTGTCTCCCGAGGTACGGGACTGGATCAAGCCGCTGGAGTATTTGAACGACCGCTACTCCGAAGCGGTAGGAGAAGTGCCGAAGCTACCGGGGGAAACAGGAAAAGCTGCGCAAATGCGCGTCATGTCCTATTTGAACATCACCCGCTTTATGCCTACTCTACTGGACCGCAAGGATCGGATGAGTATGGGAGCCGGACTCGAAGTGCGGGTTCCGTATTGCGATCATCGATTGGTGCAATATGTATGGAACATTCCGTGGAGTATCAAGATGACAGGCGGACGTGAAAAAGGTATTTTGCGCAAGGCGCTGGAGGGTGTACTGCCGGATGATGTGCTGTATCGCAAAAAAAGCCCATATCCCAAAACGCATAACCCTTCCTACCTTGAGGCTGTGAAAAAGCAGGCGCTGCAGCTGCTGGATGACTCCTCTTCCCCACTGCTCAAGCTGATTGATGCGCAAAAGGTACGCGATATTGCCGCCTCACCGGAGGCATCCACCAATCTGCCTTGGTTTGGTCAACTGATGTCGGGTCCGCAGTTGTTTGCCTATTTGGCCCAAGTGGATAACTGGTTGCGCACTTACAAGGTAGCTATTCGATAAGCTAAAAATACCAAAAAGGCTATCCGCAGCTCATGACTGACGGATAGCCTTTTTTCGTTATGTGAATGGGGGATGATTTCGCCCCTGTTATCAAGCTATACCTGTGGATTACCCAGCTTTGTTGCCAAATCCCGCAGAGCTATCCCTCGGTGGCTGATAGCCTGCTTTTGTTCCAACGTCAGCTCGGCCATTGTCTTCTCAAACTCTGGCAAATAAAACAGCGGATCGTACCCAAACCCGCCGCTGCCGGCGGTTTCAGTAGTAATCCAACCCTCCACGGAGCCTGTCGATTCCAACGTCTCGCCAGTCTGCGGATTATACAGAATCAAGGTACAGACGAATTGAGCCGGGCTTAGCAAAGGCTGTCCCGTATCATCACCCAGCTGCTTCGATTCCAGAACGTCGAGCAGCTTAATATTGTTTTCGTGATCGCTGGCACCCTCTCCAGCGTACCGGGCAGAGTATACCCCCGGTGCACCGTCCAGCAAGTCCACGCAGAGGCCTGAATCATCGGCCAGCACGGGCAATCCGAGCACATCTCCAACCGCTTTAGCCTTTTTCAGTGCATTTTCGGCAAACGTTTTGCCATCTTCAACGACATCAGGAATGTCGGGATAATCGTACATGCTTCTGACTTCCTTGCCAAACGGCGCAAAAGCATGCGCAAATTCCCGCACCTTTCCTTTATTTTTCGTAGCGACAATGACGACCGGGCCATCCAGCTGCATTAGACGCCAGCTCCTGTACGTCCAGCACCGATCTTATCAGCAATCGGTCCAAGTACTTCTTTTTGGCGCTCAATCATTTGCAGAATCCCTTGTTCGCCCAAGCTAAGCAGTTGATCCAACTCGTTACGGTCAAATGGGCTTTCTTCACCTGTACCTTGCAGCTCGACATATTTTCCACTGCCAGTCATGACAAGATTCATATCCACTTTGGCCTTGGAATCCTCTTCATAGTTCAGATCCAACAACGCTTTTTCACCAACAACCCCTACGCTGACGGAAGCCAGAAAATCGGTAATTGGAAAAACAGGCAGCTTGTGCTGGGTAGCAATTTTATTGACCGCAATCGCCAACGCTACGAAAGAACCGGTAATTGAGGTTGTGCGTGTTCCGCCGTCCGCCTGAATGACGTCACAATCCAACGTAATCGTCCGTTCACCAAGCGCCTGCAAATTGACCACCGAACGCAACGCTCTTCCAATCAGACGCTGAATTTCCATGGTACGGCCTGTCAGCTTGCCACGCGCAGCTTCACGCTGATTACGGCTATGAGTCGCACGCGGAAGCATGGAATACTCTGCGGTCACCCAGCCTTTTCCTTGTCCCTTCATAAAGGGGGGTACGCGTTCTTCTACAGTAGCCGTGCAAATGACTTTCGTCTCGCCAACCTCTATAAAAACAGAGCCCTCCGCGTATTTATTTACTCCTGCTGTCAATTTCATCGGGCGCAGCTCATCACCGTTTCGTCCGTTAGATCTACTCATGCTTTTTCCTCCTACGTCGTATGCTACCTGTTCTTATATGTTTATTTTACCAAAGTGTGCAGGCAAAAGCACCCCAAGGACGATTCCCGCCCTTAAAGAGGGATTTCGTTAATATGCTGCGGCTTGGCTACAGGCTCTCCATAATTTTGATTATTTTGTCCAATCACGCTTTTTTCACCATTCAATTCAATCCGAATTTTTGTTTTGACCGCATCATCTGAATTGTCTGCCGCTGTCAGCACAACCGATTCCAAAAATTCAGCAGGCACGGCTTCTCCCTTAGCAAACATATCATCCGAGAGAGATACCGTAATTACGTTGTCTTTGGAGCGTTCTACCGATTTCAGTGCCGTCTCCCCTGTCATCACTTCTTGTAACCCATCTTTGGTCTGCGGCCCTTGAATCAATTGATGCAGTGCTGACTGGACGCGATCTTTTTCAGGGCTGACCAACCGTGTTACAGGTACATAGTATTGAACTCCAGCAGGAGAAGATGAAGAGAAATACACAGTGACTGGACTGGAATCCAGTGGTGTTACGCCATGACCGATCTCCAAGTTAATACCTACTGCACGTGTCAACGGATGATCCAGCGGTGTGCCGCCAACAGGCATTTCGTTCAGCTTTTTGCCCTCCACCCAGATCTGTACGCTCTCAATATCGGGACGGTCGGTCAGGGTCCAGGTCAAGCTCTCCATTAATTTTCGCTCATCCTGTGGCTTGTAGTTGGCGAAAGATTTGTTGAATTCGACAACAGCCAGCTTGTTGTTCTTGTCCACCGTCACACTTTTCACTTCCGTCCCCTGGGGGATCACACCTTTAAATCCCTCGGGTAATAATCCGGCATATGGCCCGCCCTCAACCAATGTTTCCAGTGCTGATTTGGCATCTGCCTGCACATCACCTGTAGCTATCGGTAAAGATACTGGAGCCAGCAAACCGTTATGATCTTGCAAAAAAACAGCCCTCAGTTGCCCTGTACTGGCGGGTGCTTTTCCGGTTACAGCCTTAATCATGGACTGCTCTGTCGTGGACGGCGGGGGGTCAATGGATGCCGATTCGTTGCCGAAAAGGCTGCAGCCTGACAACAACAGGGGTAGGGATAGCAGTCCAGCTACAGAGGTCATACGCCATGGGTGTTTTATATTCATAAGTGAAGTTCCTCCCTAACAATTTTGTACAGATTGTACTAATATGTATACGAGCCTCGCTTAAAAAATAACTACTTTTTCAGCAGACTGGACACACTGGTCATAATTGCAGTAGAAATCAGGATCTATACGAGGAGGGTAACTTCAATTTTATGGACAAGAAAAAAGTACCTTACAGCCTGAACAGTAAAAAGGTAGCTGATGCCACCCGCGAGTGGCTGCAAAAGCGTGGCGTTAACATGACTGAAATCGCAGAACTGGTCATGCTTTTACAGAAAAAATATTACCCGACCCTAACGATGGAAGAATGTATGGAGAATGTGGACAAGGTACTGATGAAGCGCGAGGTTCAAAATGCCGTGCTCACGGGCATCCAGCTGGATATCCTTGCAGAACAGGGCGCTCTTCTTCCCCCATTGCAGGACATGATTGAAAATGATGAGGGATTGTACGGGGTGGATGAAATTCTGGCCTTTTCCATTGTAAATGTGTACGGCAGCATTGGATTCACCAATTACGGTTATGTCGATAAACTCAAACCAGGTGTGCTGGAACGCCTGAATGATAAAAGCCTCGGGCCGATCCATACGTTCCTGGACGACATTGTAGGCGCTATCGCAGCTTCGGCTAGCAGCCGTATCGCCCATCGCAAACAGGCAGAGCGTGAGCAGGAGCTTGGGGAAGAAAGCGCACCGAATACAACACGCTAAACAACAACACGCTAAATAACAAACAACGCGTGGGAATATAACAGATATATAAGGGTTAGAGGAGAACTAGACATGGCAAACATTACTGAAGGATATGCATTCCGTACGATGCAGGCTAATGATTATGATCAGGCCATTGAGCTGTGGAATGGCTTAGACGGATTGGGATTAAGCGAGGCCGACTCACCGGAGCGAATTGCACGCTTTTTACAGCGAAATGAAGGACTTAGCTTTGTCTGTGAGTACAACGGAAACATCATAGGCACGATTTTAGCGGGCCACGATAGTCGCAGGGGGTTTCTGTATCATCTGGGTGTAGCTGTAGCACATCGTGGTCAAGGGATTGCGCCCAGATTGGTGGATAAAGCGCTATCTGCTTTGCTGAGAGAAGGCATTGATAAATGTCATCTGTTTGTGATGGAGCATAACGCAGGGGGTCAACGCTTCTGGTCAGCTAACGGCTGGGAGAAACGGGATGGAATTTTACTATATTCTCGAGGGCTGGGATAGGATCTAAGCGCTTGATCTATACAAATTGGAAGGCCGGGTCTGATTCGAGTCGAGCTATAAACGATCAGACCCGGTGCATAATACTCACAGCTTATTCATTGGCAAACCTAACATTTCAAGCTCAGACTACCTTCATACATAAATTACAATCCATTTTGTGGACGCAGTGCACGTTCTACAATTCCCAGCGTGGATTGACGAGAGAAGAGCCGGGACACCTGAGCTACCCAATAGTTTTGGCGCCCGGAAATGATGTGACTACGCCCCTTTTCAAATGCTCTCAACGCGTTCTTCACAACGGTTTGGGGAGTTTCCCTAATTCCAATTGATGCTTCACTTGCGCCAACAATATCAAAAAACGGCGTTTCTGTTGATCCCGGACAAAGGGCTAAAACTTTAAGCCCCCGTTTCCGATTCTCGGCCCATAGCGCTTCAGTAAAAGAAAGCACAAATGCTTTGGTTGCTCCATATACGGCCATATAAGGATCGGGCTGAAATGCAGCTGTGGAAGAAACATTGATTAATCCACCATCCCGCTTACGCAATAAATCAGGCATAAATGCATGTGTGATATCGACTAAAGCAGCCACATTGAGCATCACTTCCTCATGCTGTCGTTCTCCTGAAACCTGCTCAAAGTATCCATAGGTGGCAAAACCCGCGTTGTTAATCAGGAGATCTACCTTTAGCTGTTGTTTTTGAACCTCCTGATGCAATGTTTGAGGTGCTCCGGGTGTGGAAAGATCCAGCGCAATCACTGTTGCTTTTACGTTATATTTAGCTATGAGTTCCTTGGCCAGCGCTTCTAATTTGGTTTCATTCCGAGCTACCAAAATGAGGTCACATTTCTTAGCTGCGAGCGAATAGGCAAATGCCTCGCCAATACCGGATGATGCCCCTGTGATCAGAGCTGTTTTGTTTGCGTACATAAACATGATAATAACCTCCATAGTATCGTTGTTTTATTTTAGAAACATTGTTACCACTACTCTATAATGAACTGAAGTCATCTATTATGACGACCTCAGCACACTTCATATTTACGATGGGGATGAGGATGTTTTAAATGCTACGAGCGTATTCTTCAGTGTAAATGTATACACCCCTTGAGCCATATCTACATCTGAAAAATGACCTGCAAACTGAAGATGTATGACCCCATGTAAAGCAGACCAAAACATCCGGACAACCAGCAACGGGTCATGCTCTTTCAATGCTCCCTGCTCCATAGCGTGTATGACGGTTTGCAGGATGCGTGACAGTGCCGTTGTAGTACCCTCCAAGCTCTGTTCATCCGGCTTGAAATCAGATAATGCTCCGCCAAACATCATTTTATAATAGGCTGAATGGAGCTGCGCAAATTCCCAATACGCCCAGCATAGAGCTTCCAGATCAGCGATTACGCTTTCGGTAACAGGTACTTGCTGAAAGGTTTCAGCCAATAGCCGACATCCATCCAGGTACATCTCATTGGCAAGACCATCCTTACTGCCAAAAATATTGTAAATGATCTTGGTGGAACAGCTTAATTTCTGCGCAACTCGCCGTACAGTCACAGCCTCAGGTCCTTCTTCCACAAGAAGGATGCATGCGGCATCGATGACATTTTTACGTAGCAATTGCTGCTGCTGTAGCTTCACTTCCGAATAGGTTTTATAGGGATGCGATGGCTCGGACATGATTCAATGCACTTCCTTTTGCTTGAGGATTTTGCAAAAATCCCATAAGCGACTTCCAATGATCAAGATATAGATCGAAATGGTTTAGTTCGTATATATATCGCACTTCGGAGCGACTGGAATCGAATTTTGCAAAATCCTGGCTTATTAAAAACTGTTGCTTGTTACTACTATAAATAGATTAAAGATCTACGCAAGATTTTAGGAAACAGTGTTTCCGTTAAGAATCATAGTATTCTAAGCCTGAGTGTTTGTCAAATAAAAAAAGGACGCCATAAGTAGGGACACTTATCGCCCTCTGCTTGAATACTTAAAAATGAAGCTATATTGGGCGTCCACAATCAGTAGGCAATGCCTACCCGTGTACGGATAAATTCGTAACTCTTGCATTGCCGATAAGTAAAATCAGCCGTATCCGCGGTGGTAATTTGTGACCCACCTTCAGGCAAAAAATCTTTTTCCACGCGATAAATACCTGTCCGCGCTCCATCCGGCAGATAGGTTGGACATACGATTGTCCAGTCTAGTGCCGATTCACGCAGCAATTCGTACACTCGCCGATGTTCCTCGGCCGCACGAGTGCTGCGTCGTCGGGTATCGTAGGACTCGTAACGATACAGGTCCGGTTCGGTCCGGCTTTGCAAAATTCCTGCCGTTCCTACCGTAATGAGCCGAGAAATGGACTGCTCCTGCATGAGCCGGATCAACAGAGCTATATTAACGGATAAGGTAGTCGTTCCATCCGTATTCAGCGCACTGATCACAGTCGTCGTCCCACCCTTCAGCGCCTGTGCTACTTCCTCTGCATTAGTGGCATCGCCTTGTACGATTTGCAGCTGATTCCCGTATCCAGGTATGTAATCCTCCAGCTTGTCCGGTGAACGAACAAGGACCGTAACGGTATGACCGTCCGCTAACGCATAATCTAATATATACCGTCCTACGCGTCCGGTAGCTCCCAGCAGCAGCAAATTCATAAAATCCTCTTTTCCGGCATGCATGCCGCTTGTCATGTTGCTTCGTTATGCCCCTTGTTGGTCAACTTTCCGCGACTATTGACGGCAAAGGGGATAGAAACGCGTGATTGGGTTCGTCTCGCTCATAAAGGCCCGTTCACGGCGCACCAGCTCCACCAGATGGGCCAGCGTCTCGGACATGGCAAACCTTAGCTGGTGAATACCCAGCTTGCCACCGAACATGGCAATGCACAGCTCATAGGCTGTGCTGCCCTCAGCTTGGATCAGCTGCTGAAATTTCTCCAGCCGTTCTTCATGATGTGCCAGCAACGCTTGCGTCCGCTCCCGAAAATAACCAAACGGATTGCGGTGCCCCGGATATGCCCACGCTACCTCCAGCTCACCTAGACGCTGCAAGCCGTCTACATAAGAATTCAACGGCTGGGCATCACTGCCCGGCAGCAGACTGATGTTAGGAGAAATCTGCGGCAAAACTGCGTCACCGCAGAGGATAACGCCGCTATTGGGGTCATATAAGGACACATGTCCGGGCGCATGCCCTCCCGTCTCGACGGGTAGCCAACTGCGTCCACCCCATTCCAGACGAGCGTTCATTCCGGTAGGAATAACGGTAATCTCAGGCTGTGGATTCACTTGTAAATATGCCTGCCGCATATGTAATTCCAAGGCCGACACTTGCTCCAAAGGAAAACCATGCTGGACAAAAAAGCTGGGAAGCCTGTTCTCCATAGCAACCGTCGATTCTGGAGCGTTCCACATCATCATCGCTTCCTTATGGCTTCGGGCTGACATATGTACACGAGCCTGACTTTGCTGCTGCATCCAGCCCGCCAATCCATAATGATCGGGGTGATGATGAGTGACCACAATGTCCGAAATATCCCCAAAGGACATCCCCAACTGTTGGAAGACATGCCTCCATTCTGCCTCGGTATCCATATTGCGCGGCCCCGGGTCTACAATGGTAAAACCGTGCTGTCCCTTGAGCACATAGCTATTCACCCAGCGCAGCGGAAAGGACATGGATATTTTGACCTGAAAGCCTCCGTCTATTCGCTCACACGGTGTAAGCTCTGGCAATTTCATGGCTTCCATCCGCCTTTCTGTTTCAAGCCCGCACGCCGACAAAAATCATTCGAGGCGAAGCATCTTCGATATATTGATCTTCATTATAGCTTCCGTGTACCTGCTCTACGGATAGTCCGGCTTGCTCTAGCAATCCACGAAACTTTTCATATGGATATAGCTTCACTCGTTCATGATACACGCGCGCAGGTTCTCCCTCAGTAGGAGTCGTTCCCAGAGCAGAGGCTGCCTCAGTGCCCGTAACGGATGCAGCTGACCGAATCGCAATTTGCTTTTTCACAAAGCCATCTTCAATGACCCGATGCTCCTCAATCCAATTCCCTTCATCCTCCCGTGACGAATGCGGTACCAAATGAGCGGTTACGTAAGCAGGGTTCAAATAATCTATGATAAAGCGTCCTCCCGGCTTCAACAGCCGATATATTTCCTTTAGTACTTTAAGCTGCTCCTCATCCTCTTCAAAATAACCGAAGGAGGTGAACAAATTCATCACCGCGTCATAGCTTTCATCCAGCGGCACCTCTCTCATATCCCCTTGATGCCAACTTACCCGCCCTTCGGAATCTGCTGCACGTGCTTCTCTCAGCAGCACATTGGAAAGGTCCACACCTGTCACCTGATAACCTGCATCTGCGAGCGCAAGCGAATGACGTCCCATCCCACAACATAAATCCAATACGCTGGAGCCTTGCGGTAATTTGAGCCAGGAGATCATTTTTTGCACTTCCTGATAGGCTCCCTGAAAGTCGCGATGCTTGTATACCAATAAATAATCTTCCCCAAAGCTTTGCTCGTACCATTCTGCCATATCGTTTCTCCTCCATGAACTCATTTCGCTCTATTACATACTATATTAGCTTTTTCAAACTGGAAACTCAAAAGCATTACGAATAAGGTTTTTACAAAATCTGAACATCAAACCGTGTTACAATAACCGTATTTGAGCTTAAATAATCATAGGAACTTCATACCAACTTCAAGCGATTCACCCCATTTTATCATTAAAATGGTTCATGGGAACGCCTTTCGAAGTATTCATGTAGGAAAGGAGCCGGGAAGTTATGATTCAAATTGGACTTACGGGTTGGGGCGATCATGATGACTTGTATCCAACGGGCACCAAAGCTAACCAAAAACTAAGCGTCTATGGAAGCCATTTTCCGGTAGTAGAGATGGATAGTTCTTTCTATGCGGTGCAGCCCACAGATCGTATGGCACGCTGGGCGGCGGAAACCCCTGACTCTTTTTCATTTCTCGTCAAAGCCTATCAAGGCATGACTGGACATACCCGCGGCAAGCAGCCTTACTTCAAAACAATAGATGACATGTACGAAGCACTGCATGCATCTATACAGCCTCTTCGCGAAGCCAGCAAGCTCAAAGCCGTGCTGTTTCAGTACCCGCCCTGGTTCGACTGTACACGTGAAAATGTCGCTGTACTGCGAGACACGAAAAAAAGGATGGGAGAAGTCCCATCCGTACTTGAATTCAGACATCAAAGCTGGTTCACACCCGATTTTCGGAAACAAACGCTGGCATTCATGCGTGAAGAAGGCTGGATACACAGCGTATGCGACGAGCCGCAGGCAGGACCAGGGTCTGTTCCCATTGTGCCGTTGGCTACAGACGGTAATCTGACCATCGTACGTCTCCACGGACGGAACATATCCGGCTGGAATCAAAGCTCTGCGCCGAATTGGCGGGAGGTTCGTTATCTGTACCGTTACAATGAACAAGAGTTGACCGAGTGGAGAGACAGATTGCTGGAGCTGGAGCAGCAAAGCCGTGAGGTGTGTGTTATTTTTAACAACAACTCAGGTGGAGACGCCGCTACTAATGCCAAGCAACTCATGACCATGCTCGGCATGCACCCTAAACCTTTTCCACCTCGCAAGCCACCCGAAGAGGATAACGGGCCGGAACAGCTTGAACTATTTTGAGGAACGGGCTGAGGGTGGAGAGTTGGAAATAGCCTCCTTGAGCTTGCGTGCATTATCCAGTAAATGCGGGTCGTCAGGTAAATAGCGTAAAGCGGTTTGGTTATGCTTATACGAAGCGTTCAGCTTACCTACATGGGCATAGCAATGGCTGAGCCGCACATGAGGTAACCAGGAGTAGCAGGGTAGTGGAACAGGTCGCATACCCGGAAGGTGATGCTGTTGCTCCAATGCCTTTTCGTACCAGTATGCGGCAGTGCTCCATTCGTTTCTTGTGAAAAACCAATCACCGATCATGCAGCACAAGTCTGATTGCGGTACACCGTATCGAAAGGAACGTAACAGACGATCCAGCTGTTGCTCCGGCTTCCCGAGGTGTAGATAGCATTCCGCCGACCGCGCACAAGCGGTAATCCGATCCTCACGGTAGCCGCTCGGCTCCTCCAATAGAAGATTGAACGCCTCTACCGCCTCGGCATATTCTTTACGGTCAAAACATTCATTGGCGTGAAAATACAGCAGACGCCCCTCCAGCTTGCCGCTTTCGCTGATCCACCGGGCGAGAATACGTTGGTTACGGAGCGTGTGGTCTTGCATTCGTCGGTGTGTTACTGCCACATCTGAATGAACGATTTGCCCCTGAGGTATCACCAGATCCTCATGCAGACGCCCTTCCCATCGGTATTGTCGCTCGCGCTTCACGAGACGGATACGGCGTGAGGTGAACAACAGTTCACCCTGCTCCCCCTCTGCCAAATGAAGTGGCATTACCACTGCGTCGATATCCTTAGACAAACGCTGCTTCAAGGCACGCAGGCGCTCACGATCCGGCTCCAGCAGCACATCGTCCGCATCCAGCCACATGACGTAGGAACACGTCGCCTTGTCAAATGATTCATTACGGGCGGCTGCAAAATCATCCTTCCATTCAAATGTATATAGCCGATCCGTATAGCGGGCCGCTATCGTCTTTGTCTGATCCGTCGATCCTGTATCTACGATGATGATTTCATCCATCAGGTCTGCGACCGAATCCAGACAGCGGGTAAGTGTGTGCTCCTCGTTCTTTACGATCATGCACAAGCTGATGGTCATTGGATGCTCAGTCATGACTTCACGTCATCCCCTTTACCTTTGGCTGATTCTCCCGTCGTTTTTCCGGTAGACTCGCCATCAGTATATGCACCTCTCCTTTCAGCCTGCGTCTTGTCTAGCTGTTCGACACGTGCATACCTTTCCATCGGCAAAAGTTGTTCCTCCATATGCCGGATTCGCTGTACCGCCTTGTCGAGTGCAGCCTTTCGCTGATTCATTTTGCGAACATGCTGCTGCTCCACCAGTCGAAATTGCTCCTCGTCCAGTTTCATCCACTCATTCAGATGCGCTGCCTCTGGTTTGACCTCACGCAGTTCTTTCGACTTCTTGCGGCCTGCAAAGCACAAATATTTGTGATGCACCTCCAGCGCTTGTTCATCAAAATAAGGATACAACACACGGGAGAGGCTCCCGGCATAGTAAGTCCGCTTGTGATCATGAAACGGATGGTAACCATAAGGTACAGACAAGACGAGCGTACCCTTTTTATTCAACAAGCGGTAAGCATGAGCCAGCAGGTTGTCGGGATGCGCAAAATGTTCCAAAATCTCCCCTAAAATAATGGTGTCAAATCCACCGGGAGGACGCTCAAATTGTGAAATGTCCTTTAACTGAAAGTGGACTCTTCCCCGGACGGGTGCGGATTCCTGACGAAGTTCTTTTTTTGCATAAGAAATGCTGCCCTCTTCCAAATCAATAGCCGTTACCTCAAAGCCTTCCCGCCCGAGCAAAATGGACGTTATGCCCTGACTGCACCCAACATCCAGCACAGTATGACCCTGTACATGGCGGCAAATCCAGTGAATTCTATTGCGGGTGGCTTCATGAGATTCCTCCGAATTGATCTGCCCGTAATAACGTTCATTTACCTGATCACGGTTAGCCAACAGCGGCGCCCCCTCCATCACCGGGATGCCCCAAGATCACGACATGTCCACCTGTACAATGTGCAGTCGCATTACGTGTATCGAAGACCAGCGGGGCATGGTCGACCAGCTGTTGGTAATCCACCACAGAATGGTCTGTCGTGATGACTACGATATCTGCACTTTTCCATAGCTGGGCATTTGCTGTTCGAGATGAGATTGCTTCACCGTTCAGCCTAAAGCTCGATACGTACGGGTCGGTGAAGCTCACCGAAGCTCCCAATTTTATTAGATGTTCAAACAGGACAAGAGCTGGGGATTCCCGAACATCATCAATGTCCTTTTTGTAGGCCACACCTGCGAGAATGATTTTGGCCTTGTTTATGGCTTTACCTTTCTGAGCAAGCATAGCTTCAATTCGCTCCGCAATATACAGCGGCATACGCCGATTCATGCGATCTGCCAAGTCCACGAATTCCAGTGGAAAACCATGCTGCTCGGATTTCCATGACAAGTATAGCGGATCAACCGGGATACAGTGCCCCCCGATGCCAGGTCCCGGATAAAAAGGCATATAGCCGAATGGCTTGGTTGCCGCTGCATCCAGTACCTCCCATATATTGATGCCAATTTTTTCACAGGCGGCTGTCAACTCATTGACCATTCCAATGTTGACGCTGCGGAACGTATTCTCGAACAGCTTGGCGGCTTCCGCCACGGTCGTCGAGCTTACCGGAACAATCTGGTCCAAAAAGGACCCATAAAACCCTGCTCCCACTGCAAGACAATCCGGCGTGCAACCGCCGATCACCTTGGGTGTGTTGCGAATGTTAAAATGAACGCTACCCGGATCCACACGTTCCGGTGAGAAGCACACATAGAAATCCTTACCTACCGTCCAGCCCCTGCGCTGCTCTATCACCGGTCGAATCAGTTCCTCGGTCGTTCCCGGATAGGTGGTGCTTTCCAGAATCAACAGTGTTTGTCTACGCAAATGAGGTATAGCCTGATCAATAGCCGTTTCAATATAGGAGGTATCCGGCTGGTGTCCGTCCGTCAGCGGCGTAGGCACGCAGATCACGACGATATCCGCTTGCTCCAGTACCTTGATATCCGTAACCGGATGCAATTGCTGTCCAATCAGACCTTCCAATGCATCATCGCCAATGTCTATGATGTACGACTTTCCTTGTAGTAGCTTGGCTACTTTGACGGGATCAGAATCCACACCATATACATCATAACCAGCCTTTGCCATTTCCACTGCCATAGGCAACCCTACATAACCGAGGCCGATGACCGCAACCTTTACAGTTCCTTTAGTTATTTTTTCCATAAGCTGCAAAATACCCACCTCTTTCATCATTACTCCATGCCTCGCAGTAGCTCAGCAATTCCAGCGCGATCCATTAACTCATCGTCCGAGCGATATTGATCGAAGCTCACTCGTTCCAATCCACCGTATTGGCTCAGTAAGCGCTTGTCTGCTTGCTGGGGAAGAATAACAAAATAGCGATCATCGTAGCGATACGTATGCGGCACCTCATAGGGTGAAATCAGCACCTCATGCAGTTTCTCTCCACCACGTATGCCAATTTCTTTCACTTTCAACGCAGGCTGACCTGCCTGTTCTTTCATCACTTCTGCCAGATCTGCAATATTACAGCCCTTCATTTTCATCACTAGCGTCTCTCCACCAATCGCCGTGACAGAAGCCTTCAACAGTAAACCAATCGCCTCTCCGAGCGTCAGGAAGAAGCGTGTCATCTCTGGGCTCGTCAGCGTTAAATCCTGCCCTTCCGCGATCTGGCGCTTGAACAGAGGCACGACACTTCCACTTGTCCCCAACACGTTGCCGCCGCGAATACACACAAAACGAGTACGCTCACTTAAAGTGTTGGCGCGAATCATCAGTCTTTCACCGATCGCCTTCGTCATGCCATATACATTCACCGGGTCTACCGCCTTGTCTGTAGAGACATCAATTACCTTGGCGACTCCCTGCTCAATACTGGCCCGGATCACATTTTCCGTACCGTGTACGTTCGTCTTGAAAGCCTCTTCCGGCTGTCTCTCACACACAGGGACATGCTTTAATGCCGCCAAATGGAATACATAGTCCACCCCGCGACAAGCCTCCTGCAATGCCTGAAGATCCCGAATATCTCCAATCATGAAATTCAGGCGAGGATCCGATTGAAATTGCCGTTGCATGGCAATCTGTGCAAATTCACCGCGTGAGAAAATACGAATTTCCGCCGGTCCCTCCTTCAGCAATTCAGCCGTTAGGCGTTGCCCCCAAGATCCCGTTCCTCCGGTCACCAGCAGTTTTTTTCCTTTGAACAATATAATCTCCTCCTGACCGTTACGAATTGGCAATGTATGTTCCCAGAAATTCAGCCAGTACAGCATTCATTTCATTCTCTGACAGCCGATCCTTCGCTGGCACTTTTTTCACCGAAGTATTGGCAGCATGAATGACATTCACATAGTTGCGAAGCGGAATGACCTCATGCGGCAGCTCTGTTACATATCCGTGCGTGCCTTTTCCAGGAATGACGATACGATAATCATTCAGAAAATCCTCTACCTGATAGCGAAACACATAAAAGGAAGGAGAACGGTGAAACACCGGTGCCATCTGGCCCTCAACCGCATCCCACAGGTAACCCAGCTGGTTCACCAGCGCAACTGTCTCCGGTTGAAACTTATAATCATGCAACTGCTGTACAAAGGACTGGTGGTACAAATCGTCGGAATCTATTCGAGCAATGAGCAGTTCGTCCGCGCCTTCGATGTACGCATGAATACGACGTTTACTTTCGATGCTCGTACCAAAACGGATGTGGTCGGGAATAGGCTTATGTCGGGCCAGCTCCTCTTCCACGATGTCACTGCATCCGCCCGCCAACTTGACGACAGATAAGAAATCTGCGTTCGTCTGACTGAGTAAACTACGCAGCGTAAAGGTTCTGAATATATCCAGTCGCTCGCTGATCCACTCACGTGTCAGGCGGTTGGGATTCATCCCATAGTTATTAAAATTAATTTCAATTACAACCTTGCGATTCATTGATCTTCCTCCCTTTCAACCGTCTTCTCTCAAGTTATGAAGACACTCCTGAAACGGCACGTACAGATGCAACGAATCTTGTAAAAATAGGTAGAATCCAAAAAGAATAGCCGTTCATACAAAAACCTTTTCACTTTCGACATATGATAGAATACAAAGTTTTTTACTCCATCTGAAAAGTTGAACAAGCAGGAACGACAGGGAGGAAACATGATATGACGAATCCAAAGTATCTGGAGATTGACGAGGTACTGAAACGTTTGAAGCTGGCACTCGATCAGCACCAGTCATTTTCGCTCATTCGTATTGGAGATGGTGAAAATTTGGTGTTGGCGCAGGATACCGTCTGGCCGATGGAAAAGGTGTTACAGGAACGTTGGGCGGTCAAAGCTAATCTCGGTCAAAAGGGACTGTTTCTACCAAATACGGAACTACGGGACGCGGTGGCTGAGGCAGTGAGCAAAGCCACCATTACTGGCATTTTGCCATATGATGACGAATCTATTAAAGCACCATCCTATATGAAGCGGGAGCTGACCGATCAGGTCTTTGCTCACTATGCTCTTTCCCCCGCGCTGACCTGCCACGCCTGCCTGAATCGGTATTTGGCTGGGACACCCGCTTTCTGGGACATGCTAAAAAATCGACGCATTCTGCTGGTCACCCGGACGGCCACCGAAGTAAAGCCTGTTCTTGAGGCCGATCCGTACAAGCTGCATATTGCCCACACACTGGCATTTCATCAATATGAACAACTGCCTGAAACACTCCAATGGATCGCAGTACACAAAGATGACTTTGACATTGCGCTGTTCTCTTGTGGTGTCAATGCAGTCGTGTTAGCACAAAAAACAGCAGAACTCACTGGCAAAGTAGGTATAGACTTCGGCAAGGCGATTAATATCGTCATGTTCGGCAAAGCTAATTAATAGATAAAATAATATTTGTAAAAAAATATACTTAGCAAAAATCCTTGCTCCGTATATCGAAAAGGCACCAGCGAATTTTAATTGGCTGGTGCTTTTTGATACCATATGTGGTTCTACAGTCCGTGATCAAAAAGAATAATCCATATAAAGTTTTGAGCCCTTGCTTGTTTAGAAATAGAATTTGAGATTTCCTGTCACTTCTTTTACAATATTACAGAAACTAGCATTCATTTAGAAATTATAAGGAGGGTGTTGAAATGTCACATAACAAGAGATTGAAGACATACCCACTTACAAAAGCAAAGTATGTAAAGGTTCATGGCCGAACTACGCAAACACGTACACCTCTTACTCTGTTTTGGACAGGTAGTGGCATTGAATTGAATATCAAAGGCTCAGAGCTGTGGATTGAAATTGAGGCCGATTACCAGGTGTATGAGCCCTGGATCAGTATTGTCATCAATGATGTCCCGATGAGTCGCCTGATGGTGACTGCAGGACGGCATTGGATCTGTCTTTTGAGAGGGTTGAACCCTGATACAGTCAAAAATGTCCGTGTGGTCAAGGATGTCCAGCCTATGAGTTCGGACCCGCGCTGCTTGTTGCAAATTCATGCCCTGAAGGTCGACGGAGAATTGCTACCGGTCACTGATAAGCCCCTCAAAGTGGAATTTATCGGAGACAGCATTACCTCGGGAGAAGGAACAATTGGAGCGAAGGAGGAGACAGACTGGGTTCCCATGCTGTTCACAGCACTACGCAATTATACAGCCATAACAGCCGAAGCACTGAATGCGGACTACCGAGTGTTATCACAAAGCGGATGGGGTGTCCTAACAAGCTGGGATAATAATCCGCATGCGAACATACCGGCATACTATGAGCAGGTATGTGGTGTGCTGACCGGAGAGAGAAATGAAGCATTAGGGGCATTTGCCGATTATGATTTTACCTCATGGCAGCCGGACGTGGTCGTAGTGAATTTGGGGACTAATGACGGTGGGGCCTTTTATTCTCCTGCATGGACGGACCCCGTAAGTGGGAAAGTGTACAAGCAACGCTTGAATGAGGATGGCACATTCAATGAAGAAGATTTACAAGCTTTTGAAAGCGCTATCGAACGTTTTCTTGTCAAACTTCGAACCTGCAATCCTGCTGCTCATATTGTGTGGGCCTATGGGATGCTGGGTACTCCGATGATGCCTTCAATCTACCGAGCGGTAGACGCGTACAAGAAAAGTACGAGGGATTGGAATGTGTCCGTATTCCAACTGCCTAACACGACGGAAGAAACGATAGGATCTCGCAGCCATCCCGGGCTCCCCGCCCATACCAAAGCAGCAGATGAGTTGACAGTGTATTTGCTAGAGATTCTAAAGAAATAGAATCCGAGAAGCACCATCAACTCTGTAGAACACGCTCATAAAGGAAATTGTAACAACTAGGTCATTTGTGCTCTGGGTGTTGCTGTTGAGAATATAGCCACGAGTCTGCGGCAGATGTCTGTCTATGCTCGTGGCTAGTTAAGCTTGGGTGCAGCGGCCTATCCTAGGAGAACCATGAACAGGCAGCGAGCATTTACGAAAGAAATATTTACCTGATATATTTACAGAAACGGAGTCGAAGCGATGCCCGTGAATACCTCTGGACCGTTACGAACAGTGGTCGATACACCAGAAATATAAGAAGAATATACTGTTTGTATTGCCCAGGAAGCGGACAGATCCTGTGCATTAAAAGCTTGCGTTTCATTAGATCCGGTCACGCCCAGTACCCCCTCGGCGCGGTAGACTACCTCGCTCGGATCATAGTCGGCTCCACGCACGATTTCAACTGCATACGTATCGCCAAGCTCACCGATTAGACCAATGGAACCACTAAAAGTCACAATCGGACCTGGCACAAGAAAGGTTCGCAGAGTAATCAAACCGAATCGCTCTGGTATAGGACCCAGTTGAATATCGGGACCTTCACCTGTCTTTGATGAATTGGTGGAGCTTCTCATATCCAGAAAAAAACCCATACCATATCCCTCCAAATTGCAAGATACTCCATGTTATGCAAGAAATTCTTTGGCGTATTGGACAAATTAGTAATAAATCTATTAATTCAGCTCAAAATAACCGATAGTAAATACATATGATATAAGCTTTAGAAATGAATATATAGATAGAAAGCAGGGGTTAGATGAAACGACTGAAAACATTAACACTACGCAAGAAATTGACCGCAGCATTCCTTCTGGTCATGCTTGTTCCTAGTATTATTGTAAGTTCTTTTTCTTATCAAGCAGCATATACCCAGACGGATCGCCAATTACTTGATAGTGCAACAACTAGCGTTACTGCATCCGATCGTGCAGTTACTCAAACGATTCAAGCCAAAATCGCGGATCTCGAATATTACTCTACAACGATGACGGCTAGTGATAACAGTGCTGAAGCAGATGATGCCATTCTAAAAAGATTACAAGTCTATTTGAAAATGCACGCGGAAGCTGTTGATATGTTTGTAGGAACCCCCGAAGGTAAGCTCATTATTGGCAAAGCCGTAGGCTCCACAAACGATCCTCGTGAGCGCCCGTGGTACAAACAGGCCCTGGAGAAACCCGGTCAAACCGTAATCAGCCCTGTCGGACTCAATACGGCTAAGATCCCCGTTGTGTATATTTCACGTACACTTCCCGACAACAGCGGTGTTCTCGGTCTTTCCCTGAACCTAAAAAATTTGAAAGAAATCACAAATTTAAAAATCGGACAAAATGGCTATATTATGATATTAGATGGTACCAAACGTATCGTTACCCACCCGACAGAAGTCAGTGGAAGTACCAAAATGGGAGAAACGATACCCAAACTGTTTGACTCTGAGGAAGGCAGCTTTAATTACGATCTTAATGGCGTAGATAAACACCTGATTTTCAAAACCAATGCGCTGACAGGCTGGAAAATTGCCGGAACAATGGACAAAGCAGAAACCAGTGCCTCCGCCCAACCGATTCTTATCACGACGATCATAGTATTGGTGATTGCAGCCATCATCATTGGTTTGCTCGCAATGTGGCTAATCAGCAGTATACTTAAGCCCATCCAAAGATTGCGTAATTCTATGGATGCCATCAGCCAAGGTAATCTTTCAATTAACGTGGCTACGACCAGCACAGATGAAATTGGTGAATTATCAAGATATTTTCAACAAATGGTAGATAACCTGCGTAACATGATTAAAGAAATTCAAGCGATGACTGGCAATTTGTCGGCATCCTCGCAAGAGCTGGCAGCAGGTGCAGAACAAACGACCCGAGCTATCGAGCATGTGACCATAGCCATTCAAGATGTGGCTGCAGGCAGCGAACGCCAAGTGGGCAGTGCTAAAGCTAATCAGACACGGGTTAGCGGCATGGCAACAGACATCACCGCTATGACCGAAACTATGGCTGAAATGACTACTTACTCCGCACAGGCCATTCAGGCGTCGGATGCAGGCAGTGAGCATATCGGCAACAGCGTCGTTTCTATTGATGGCATTCGCACTACCGTGGAAGAGCTGGACACCATTATCGGTGCTTTGAATGACCGATCTGGACGAATCGGAACGATTGTCACTGTCATTACGGAAATCGCCAGCCAGACTAATCTGCTCGCATTGAACGCTTCTATTGAAGCGGCACGCGCAGGGGAGCATGGCAAAGGTTTTGCTGTCGTGGCCACAGAGGTCCGCAAGCTGGCTGAAAACTCAGCTCATTCCGCACAACAAATTCGTGAACAGATTCAAGGGATACAGAGCGGTGTATCAGAAGCCTTGATAGCTATGGAATCCGCCAAGGAACGCGTAAGCGATGGTATCAATTCCATTGACCTATCCGGTCGCTCCTTCTCCCGCATCCGTAGAGCGGTAGCCAAATCAGCGAAGCAGCTTGATAACGTCGCAGCTTCTACCGCTGGAGTCGCAGATGGAACGAGTACAGTCGTCAGCAGCATGGAGGAAATTACACGCATCGCTGAAGAAGCGGCATCCCATACGGAGACCGTGTCCGCAGCCGCAGAGGAGCAGCTCGCCTCCATGGAAGAGATCGGTTCGTCTGCCGCAGATTTGACCCGTCTGGCAGAACAGCTTCAGGATTTACTGACACAATTCCAATTGGATGAAACAAAATAACCGTTCCAACCGATAAATACAGAGAAAGAGTCTTCACAATGAAGGAGGGTTGGAACATGGATATCGCAGCATTATCAACAGGTATGAGTCAGGCCAGCTTGGCCCAAGCCGTAAGTGTGAAGGTATTAAGTATGGCTAAAGATCAGGCTAGTGAGCAAGGACAGGCCTTAGTGCAGATGATGGAAAAAAGCGTACAACCTCATCTTGGCGGTCAACTGGACATTCGCGCGTAAATACATGCATATGCTTGGTTAAGGGCGATTCTACTCAGGTCTGGACAGACCCGGGTAGAATCGTTTTTTTATCTCCCAATTTTTCGTTCAGCACAAAACGTAGTAAACTAGACATATCGTCCACGACCTCGGTTCGGAGGATAGCGCAACATTCACACGATTTACATTGAAAAAGGAGGATACATAGTTTATGAGTTATTCTGAATATTTTGAAAAAGCCAGAGAGCAACAACTGGGCGAGTTACAGGAGTGGTTGTCCATTCCAAGTATCTCAGCATTATCGGAACACAAAAAGGACATTAACCAAGCAGCTGATTGGCTGGCTGCCAAACTGACTGCTGCCGGTCTGGAAAACGTTGAAATCATTCCAACCAAAGGGCACCCACTGGTATATGCGGATCATTTGCACGCACCTGGTAAACCAACAATCCTCGTGTACGGACACTATGATGTACAACCCGTAGATCCGCTTCACCTGTGGGAAACACCACCATTTGAGCCATCCATCCGTGATGGAAAATTGTATGCGCGCGGAGCGACAGATGATAAAGGACAGGTTTTCTTGCACATTAAGGCAGTTGAGGCTATTTTGAAGCAGGAAGGCACATTGCCGCTGAACATCAAATTTTGCATTGAAGGCGAGGAAGAAGTATCCAGTCCGAACTTGCTTGAGTTTTTGCAAACTGGAGCTGAACGTCTGGCAGCCGATGCTGTACTGGTGTCCGACACTTCCTTGATCGAAAAAGGAAAGCCTGCCATTTGCACAGGTTTGCGTGGTCTATGTTCACTGGAAGTCGCCATTCACACGGCGAACACAGATCTACATTCCGGCTCTTTCGGTGGCGGCGTGCCGAATGCCCTGCACGCTCTGGTGTCCTTGCTGGCAACCCTGCATGACGACAAAGGCGGCGTAAGCGTCGAAGGATTCTACGACGATGTTGCTCCATTATCGGCAGAGATGAGAGAAGAATTCGTGAAGCAAGGCTTCAATGAGAGCAAGCTGCAACAAGATCTTGCACTTGATTCCCTCTATGGCGAAGAAGGATTCAGCTTCGTTGAGCGTGTTGGGGCTCGTCCGACACTGGAGCTAAACGGCGTATACGGCGGCTTCCAAGGGGAAGGCACGAAAACGGTCATTCCGAAAGAAGCTCACGCTAAAATTACGTGCCGCTTGGTGGCTAACCAGAATCCGCAAGACATTCTGGACAAAATCGAGCGCCATTTGCGCACCCACGTTCAGGCAGGAGCTACTCTGGATATTCAACAGGGTGAGAAAGCGAACGCCTTTAACATCGACCCGTCACACGCGTTTTTGCAAGCGGCGGCCGATGCTTTTGAGAAGGTATACGGTGTGCGCGCCCTCTTTACCAAGGATGGAGGCTCTATCCCAATCGTGGAAACCTTCTCCCGTGTGCTGACTGCCCCAGTCGTGCTGATGGGCTTTGGCTTGCCAGATGAAAACCTGCACGCGCCCAACGAGCATTTTAACTTGGACAATTTCGACAAAGGTCTGCTGACGATTGTAGAGTTTTTGAAATCTGTGTGAGCACATGACAACTTCTAATGGCTAAGTTACAATAGAGAGGGCGAAAGCCCTTTCTATTTTTTTAGAGGAGTGCTGCACAACATGATTATTCAGTTCATTCGTTTACGGTAATGTGAGGTACAGTTCATGAAAACTCAACCATTTTTTCGAAAAGTGGATTGGGTTTATTTGACTGTGCCTTTTTTCATTCACCCAATACGAATGAACGAGGTGCTTTTCTATGTCCAAATGGAATAAACACGAGATGAAGGCTAGCCTGATTGGTAAGCATGAACATCTCTTTAGGTGTCCTCTATGCTCTCAACCGATGCGTATGGTGGAAGGTAAAAGCCTCCTATGTACGAGTCAGCATTGCTATGATCTTTCAAAATACGGGTATTTACATTTAGCCGCCCGGTCCTATAAGACCAAATATGATAAACAACTATTTTCCTCCAGAAGAATGATGTGCAATAGCGGATTTTTCGATCCCTTAAATGAAGCGATAAGCAGCATTATAATGAAATTTATGAAGCCGCTGTTTGATCAAAAATCACACCTTTACTTGCTCGATGCAGGTTGCGGGGAAGGCACTCATTTGAGCCACATTCAGGATAAGCTGACTTGGAAGGGAATCACCGAGCTAACAAGCGTAGGTATGGATTTGTCTAAAGAAGGTATTGTGGCCGCAGCCAAAGAATATCCTCAGCCCCTCTGGTGTGTTGCCGATCTGGCTCATTGTCCATTTTCAAATCAACAATTTGACGGTGTACTCAATATTTTATCCCCTTCTAATTATGCTGAATTTACAAGAATTCTTTCGGAGGACGGCTGCGTCCTGAAAGTTATTCCCGAACGATATTATCTTCGGGAATTGAGATGCTTGTATGAACAGAAAAAGAATAAGCCTGCTTATTCGAATGACAATATATTAAGCCGATTTAAAGATCATTTTAAACTTCTATCCGCCGAACGGGTAACCTATCGTTTTATGTTAAATGCCGACCTCTTGAAACCTTTGCTCCATATGACTCCCTTATCGTGGGGAGCTACGGAAGCAGACTGGCAGCGAGTGCAGGAAATAAATTTACCGTATGTCACAGTAGATTTGCTCATCTTATGCGGTAAAAAATAGATACTAAAAAGCATTCACAGCATGGGACCCTCCATGCTTCGTGAATGCTTTTTTACGTTAGTTCTGTCGCTTAAGAAAAACGGGTGTAGCGCAACAGGTGAACCAGCCGATTGAGCCGTTCAATCTCCCGATCCAACTCATGCAGCGGCTGTCCAGCCAAAGCAGCGTTTGCTCTCAGATCCCGTAGCGGGTTCATTTTCCGTCCAATGAGTTTGAGCACCGTGGCCTTCCCCATGTTATTCACCACCACATATTGTGTTAGCGGGTCAAGCTCAATCCACAATACTTGATGCTGTTGAAAAAACGACAATAGTTGCTTTTTTAACGCCTCCAGCTCTTCAAGCTCACCTGTGATTTGCGGATGATGATGAAAAGCCACATAGCCCATCACCCGCAGGTCACTTATGATTTGTTCCAAATGAAGCGTTTCGTGTATGTACACATTGTTCGTGCTCATGCGTTTTCTTGCACCATTCATATGATCTTCCCGGACGACGTTCACCACCTGACTATCGTTTATATCAAGATTTATCTTTCCCCTTTTCCAATAGCTGCACAAGCCAGCAACCTCCAAATAACAGTGCTCCTACTGCAAAAAAAACGGTATACACCGTATATAACGTTGTCAGTTCAAACAAGCTATTGTACCGATTAAGCAAGATTCCCCACAAGCATAGCAGAAAACTGCTACCATTTTGCTGATGAAAGCGATGCTTGTAGATCCGTTGAATCAAAACAGTCAGAAATCCTATCAACAAAACGTGATTCAGCAAAATACTCCACATTTCCATAAGCCCCCTTTTTCACTATAGCGCAATTCGGCTTTGAAAAGTCAGGACGTACACAAACCTTGCGAACAAAAAAACAACCGGCTTATACGCCAGTTGTTTCCCGTTCCACAAAATACTTATTGGTCATATAATGGGCCTTGCCTCTGGAAGTATCCACCATTCCCTTTTTGTTGTCGAGAAAAACAATCTCCCGGCATTTGGTGCAGTACCACTTGGTCCGCTTAAAGGGAGATTCTGTAACATACGATGTACCACATTTGCAATCTACTTTAATTAAGGTTTCTGTTGATTTGTAAGCCTGGGACAACTCTTTTAGGCCAGTATCCGGTTGTTGAATGGGGATAATAACCTCCTGATAGCTTGAATACTGATTATGCACTTTAAAATCAGCCACCAGTTCCGCATGCAGTCCAAAGTACTCTTTGCCAATCTCGGTTACGAATTTCTTACCGATTCTGTAACACTCAAGCCATTCCTGTATCTGTTGATTAGACAAAGGCACTGTGCCCTTGATACCACTATTTAATGTGTAAGTCATGATGTATAAAGTATCATCTTGTCTATGTCCGTACATGAGAAGCCTCCTTATAATACACTTGATAATGTACTACAAAGCGCAAAAAACATCAATTTTATTATTTGCCAAAAGACTTATATCATTTTGGTAGGCACACAAGAATTGTGAGTATATGGTTAGAAAGCAACTGACAATCTGTCAGTTGCTTTGTCTTTCCACATAGTATTTGTTGGTCATGTACCATGCCTTGCCTTTATCCGTATCCACCATGCCCTTTTTACGATCTAGGAACACAATGTTATTACACTCCTTGCATGACCACTTGGTTCTTTTATGCGGTGACTCTTCTATATAGAAAGCACCACATTTACATTCTACCTGAATTAATGTTTTATACTGGCTGTACGCCTCTACCAGTGGGTCCAGCTCTACAGCTTTGTGTTCCATTACAGGCTGTATTATGGATATGTGTTCTCTCTGCTCCGAGTATTCATTATGTACCTTGAAATCTGCTACCAACTCAGGGTTTAAACCAAAATACTGTTTTCCCACAACCGTTACAAACTTGCTGCCAATTCGATATGCTTTGATCCATTCCTGCACCTGCTTACTGGTTAGGTCGACAGTTCCCTTTATACCGCTGTTCAGCGTATAAGTCATCAAGTGTTGGTTGGGTGTCATATGTCTTAACATTCACCTCCGATCAAGAATATACCACAGGTAGCTCTAGGCAAAAGCTACTTCCTGCTACCTGAAGCAATGAGCTTTTTCTGCCTTGTGATTCTTCTTCAATCCATCTTCCATCCTGTCGTCATGCTGAATACTGTTTTTGTAGGGATTTATATTCTTAGACTATCACCAGATGCATTTCTATCTTAGTATAACTTTGTGGTACATTCTTCTGATTAGATCACTCCTGTTACTTGCACTATGATCTCTAATGGTAGTTTATTCCTTCTATCAATATAGTACATCATTTACACGCAATTTCCTACATATTTCAGCGGTTTAATCGTTTTACTTTTCTACATACCACAAAACAAAAGCCTTCCCGACCACCCTTCATTGTCGAAGGATCATCGAGAAGACTTTGTACCCCGCAAGGAACGAGAGGTCAGATTTTTAATTCGCCAAGCCTGATTAATTCCACGACCGCCTGTGAACGACCTTTTACGTTCAGTTTCTGCATTACATTGGAAATATGGTTTCGGACCGTTTTTTCGCTAATAAATAGCTGTCCGGCGATGTCACGTGTTGTTTTGTCCTGCACGAGCAGTTCAAATACTTCACGTTCACGGTGAGTTAACAAAAACTTGTTTTTATGGTCGTTACCCTTCGTCAATTTCACCCCTCCTTGCTCGGGTTTTGTGTGGTGTAACAAGGTTAAGGGATACAGTCAACACATTTTATGTCATGTGCTTAGGTATGGTTCAATATGCGGATAAAAATGGGCATAGGCACCTTACTAACTCCCTTCGATGGAGGGTTGGACTCTGCGTCTAATTTATGTATTGACAGGCATATGGGCCAGCCTTATGATAAGAAAAACCGCGACTGATAATCATTATCAAAATAAAAATTCGATATAGATATCGCGCAACAGACTATGGTTCAGGCCAGTTTGGCCAGAAAGGGTGTTCATTGATTATGAAACTACGTTATGCCTTACCGGCCGGAGTGTTGGTCTCTTCTATTCTGTTCGCAGGTTGCGGACAAACCGGAACTGCTACTCAGCAGCCTGCTGCAACGACCAAAGATGCAGGAGCAACAACACAGACAACGACTCCTGCCGCTTCTGCTCCCAATTTTGATCAAGCGGTAACAGCTTACCGCACCTATGCCATCGAGCAATGCGATACGTTTGTGAAGAAGACAGAAGAATTCACGAACGCGGTCAAAGCTGGCGAGCTGGATAAAGCCAAGTCGCTGTATGCTCCTGCACGCATGTACTATGAACGGATTGAACCAATTGCAGAAGCGCTGGGTGACCTTGACCCAAATATTGATGCACGTGACGGTGATGTGGATGCAGCGGATTGGCGCGGCTTTCACCGTATTGAAAAAACATTATGGGAAGAAAACACAACCAAAGGAATGGACGAGTTCTCCGACCGACTGCTGAGTGATGCCAAGCTGCTGCGCGCCAAGGTAGAAACAGTTAATATTGACGCCAGCCTGATGGTAACGGGTGCAGTCGAGTTGTTGAATGAAGTCTCTACCTCGAAGGTGACGGGTGAAGAGGAACGATATTCCCATACGGATTTGTACGACTTTGCTGCCAATGTAGAAGGCGCGCAAAAGATATATGACATTTTGAAAACAGATCTGAACCAAAAAGATGCGGCGTTGGAAAAACAAATCGGTGAGCGCTTTACGGCCTTACAGCAGGAGTTGGCTCCTTTTAAGGACGGAGAAGGCTATGTATCGTATACAAAACTGAAACCGGAAGAAGTTAAAAAGCTGAGCCAAAACCTCGATGCCTTGGCAGAACCGTTGTCCCAAATGGGGAAATTGTTAGGAGTGTAAATGATATGAAAGGCTTTAAGCGGCAAAAAGGGCAAGAAAAGCCGCAGTATGCGGAATCTCATAATGAACAGGCCGATCTGGTAAAAAAGGATGCGAAGCTAGTGGATGATAAATCGTCAGGAAAAAGCAAATCCGTATCACGTCGAGACCTATTGAAGCTGGCCGGGGTAGGTGGACTAGGTCTCCTGCTTGGCGGCGGGGGCGTGGGAGCCGTGCTGTCAGCCGGTCAACGTCTCGAAAGCATGATGACGGATGCGGATACCAAAGATGTAATCCCTTTTTACGGGAAGCATCAGGCAGGTATTGTGACTCCGGCACAGGATTTCATCTGCTTCGCTGCTTTCGATCTAACAACCAGCGACAAGGAACAGGTGCGTAGCCTCTTCAAAGCCTGGACAGAAGCAAGCGCTACAATGACTTCTGGCGTGCTGATTGGCAACGATAATGAAAATCTCAACCTCCCTCCGTCTGATACGGGCGAGGCGGCAGGATTGTCGCCATCCCGCACGACGATCACCTTTGGTGTGGGTCCATCCTTTTTTGACGGACGATACGGCCTGGCAGGGCTTAAACCTGCCGGGTTCCGTGAGCTGCCCCGTTTTCAAGGGGATGCCCTGGAGGAGCAATGGTGCGGCGGCGATATCGGAGTACAGGTATGTGCCAATGACTTGCAGGTCGCTTTCCATGCCCTGCGTAATTTGGCGCGTATCGCCAGAGGAACGGCGGTGCTTCGCTGGACGCAGGAAGGCTTCCAGCGGACAGCACAAGCTGATCCTGCGGGAAGCACACCACGCAATTTGCTGGGCTTTAAGGACGGTACGGGGAACCCGGACACCTCCAAGGCAGACGAGATGAATCGGCTGGTGTGGACACAGACCAGTGACGGACCAGCATGGATGGGCGACGGCAGCTATATGGCTGTACGCCGTGTACGCATGCGGGTAGAGGTGTGGGATCGCTCAACATTGGGCGACCAGGAGGATACTTTTGGACGTCATCGCAGCAGCGGGGCCCCACTCGGTAAGGTCAAGGAGTTCGACAAGCTTGATCTGGCGGCCAAAAATCCGGAAGGCAAGCGAGTTACGCCCCCTACCTCTCATGTGGCTTTGGCTCATGGGGACGGGAGCATTAATATTTTGCGGAGGTCTTATTCATATTCAAGCGGATTGGACAAGCAAACAGGACAGCTGGATGCCGGACTGCTGTTCATCAGCTACCAGCGTGATCTGTTCAAGCAGTTCGTTCATATTCAGGAGAAGCTTGCACGCAATGACAAACTGAACGAATACATTGTACACAAAGGCAGTGCGGTGTTCGCCTGCTTCCCGGGTGTATCGCAAGGCGGCTACATCGGGGATACGTTATTTTAGCAGCAGGCAAGGAAGGGGATTTATATGAATCGGCGCAATAAAAGCTTGGAATGGGTGTTTGTGTTGGTGGCGGCGCTGCTGCTGACCGTAACTCCGTTCCTATCCGGCTCCGGGTCGGTCGCTTTTGCACAAACAGATGCCAAAGCTGTTACCAATGATCAGCTAATGCCTGTGGTGGGCGGAGCACTGGTGGAGGCGGGACAAGCCCAATGGACGGAAGCTTCCAAGGATCTGAAAGAATTCCGCACGCTGTGGGAGACCGCCAAAACGAATGGCGGAGATTCAGCTCACATCACAGCTGTAGATCAAGCACTCACCGATGCGGAGCAGACACTCGCCAGTGGCGGCGGGGAACCAGCGAAAGCTGCCTTATCCGTGCTGGCGCGCTCGGTCAATGAGTACGTCACTGCTGCCGAAGGGGACAAACCAGCCCCGGCTGGAGCTAAAGCAGCGGAAAAACTGCTTCCTATGGCGGAGGGTAGTCTGGCTGCCATGCAAAAAGGCGATTGGGCTGCCGCCCGGGTGGATTACGACCGAATCGTCAAAGCCTGGTATCAGGTAGAAACACCGATTCGTTTGGACAATTTTCCGGTATACAGTTCGCTCGAAACTAAAATCAGTCTCATTCGCATCTCCATGCAAGCTGAGCCCATTCGCCAAGAACAGGCTCTCCAGGAAATGCAGGAATTAACGACTCTGCTGTCTGATTATAGTCAGGACAAATCTGTGAACACAGGTCAAGGAACGAATACAGGCAATACGGCTACCGGAACGACGAATGGTTCGACAGCTTCCTTGGGCGATGCAGTCACCTTGCTCGAATCCGCACGCCAAGATGCTGTAGCTAATCAAACAGAGCAAGCGGCTGACAGGGTAGTGCAGTTTATCGCTCTGTGGCCTTCTGTCGAAGGACATGTACAAATTTCCGATCCGACGTCTTACACTGCGATTGAAAATGAAATGACCGAGGCTTCCGGATATCTGCTGTCTTCTCCACCGAATACAGACAAAGCCATACAGACTCTTGATCAGATGCTGGACAGGCTCCGTCCGTTGACGGAAGAACGTTCTTACACTGCGTGGGATGCCGCACTGATTTTACTGCGTGAGGGTCTGGAGGCCATCCTCGTGCTCGCAGCTCTGCTGGCGTATGCCAAAAAAAGCGGCGAAGCCGTGGCTGGACGATGGATATGGGCAGGAGCTGGAACGGGGCTGGTGCTAAGCGGAATTCTGGCGGTGCTGTTCACCACACTAGTGGCAGCAGCCGCATCGGGCAGCATGCGTGAGCTGCTGGAGGGTGTCACCGGGCTGGTGGCGGTCGTGCTGATGCTGACCGTTGGTAGCTGGCTGCATAGCAAATCCAATGCTGCCGCATGGAACCGCTTTGTGGAAAACAGCGTGGGCAACGCGCTGGCACGAGGAAGCCTGTGGTCGCTATTTACGGTTTCTGCGCTCGCAATTCTGCGTGAAGGAGCCGAGACAGCTATCTTTTATGTCGGTATGGCTCCAGCCATCGAAACCTCGCAATTGCTGATCGGTATTGGCTCGGCGACGGTTATTCTAGTCATTCTGGCGTTTGCGATCATTAAGTTCAGTGTACGATTGCCAATTCGCGCCTTTTTCCTGACTGCCACTATACTGATTTACTATCTCGTATTCCGATTTCTGGGCGAAAGTATTCATTCGCTTCAGGTGGCCGGCAAGCTTCCGGGGCACACTGCCTCCTCGCTTCCGTCCATTAGCTGGCTGGGAATGTATCCAACTTGGGAAACATTTGTCCCGCAAGTCGCTGTACTGATCTTTATGGTATGGCAGCTTGTGCGTCAGGAAATGCGCAGCTCCAAGCAACATTAAGTCGATACTACCCTACTCATCATGTAAAAAACGCCAAATCACAGGTCCGATTTGTATCGGTTCCCATGAGTTTGGCGTTTTTTTACATACTTCAGCATTTTGCATCATTCGATTCCCAACGCTCGTAAGTACAATATATAGACGAACTAAAGCGTTTCGATCTATATATTGCTGATTTGAAAACGCTCTTGGGATTTATGCAAAATGCTCACTTATACCACATCCTCAGGCAACGGAATCATGCGCTGATGACGCAGCAGGTCTGTGCGGTCACCGTGTTCACGAATGACATGCACCTCCCCACGAAAATCGAGCAGCTCCGTCGGGGTAGCATGTCCCAGAAATTGTAGTGGACTATAGCTTAATCCATAGGCTCCTGCATTCGGAAAAGCAATATAATCGCCTTCGTGAATCGGAGGAAGCTGCGCTTTTTTCACAATACAATCCTCGGGTGTACAAAGCGGACCGACAATGCTTACCGTCTCAAGCTCTATGGATGCTTCTTCCAAAGGCCCTCCTATTCGGTTTGCAATCTCTTCTAATGATTGTTCGACAGCAACAGCCGTTTGAGCAGAAGCGTCTCTCTGCCCCATCCGTAGGGTTGCTTCCAACTCTCGTTCTTTGGGTTCTTTCGATTCTCCCACTTGCCTGCGCATAATTCGTACAGGGTAGTTGTCCCTAATGCGGCGTCCTCGAAAAGTAGCTGCGGCATAGTGATTCATGCCACCATCAGCGACGACAAACTTCTCCCCCTTGGATTCCTTTGTATACAATGCCCGGCAGACATACATGCCCGATTGAGCAACCAGATACCTGCCGCTTTCGATGATTAGCTTCACCCCGGGCATGCGGGATCGCGTCTGCTCCGCGAGTGTGTTCAGTCCGTCAATGACTTGTTCTATATCGAGCGGCTGCTCATGAGCAAAATAAGGTACACCAAACCCGCCGCCCAAATTGACCGTATGCATTGCCACACCATACTGAGCCTGTACCCGTTCTGCCAACTGCAAAGTATTCGCAAATGAGGCTAAAATCTGATCTGCTTTCAGCATTTGCGTACCTGTATATACTTGAATACCTTGAAAATGGACATGTGGGCAATCTTCCAGCACCTTAAAAAAGTGATCCAGCTGCCCTTCATCCACTCCAAAAGGGCGCGGAACGCCGCCCATTTTAATCGTTGCTCCAGACAGATCGTTATCGGGATTGATGCGAACCGCTACCCTGACAAGCTGGCCCGCTTGGGCCGCAATGTCCTCCAGCAGACACAGCTCCCTCACCGATTCGACATGAATACAGCCGATTCCATAGGCTACCGCCTCGTTCAGCTCGGCTACTGTTTTTCCCGGTCCGGCGTAAAGTACGTCTTTCGCAGCATACCCGGCCTCCATAGCGACGAACATTTCTCCAGCCGAAGCAATCTCAACACCACAACCTAACGAGCGCAGCAACCCAGCCAAGGCTACGTTACCATTAGCCTTAAGCGCGTAATGTACACGCACGGCCGGGTGCAATCGGGATAGCAACGAGCTGACGTGGGCATGCAGGGCGTCCCCGTCATAATAGTAAAATGGCGTTGGATGCTCGCCGAATCGTTCCAGTAAGGCTTCGTCCTTTTTATCCATCTACTGAATTCCCCTCCTCTCTTTGCCTTGATACTCCATATTTTGCATCATTCGCTTCCCACCGCTGAAAACACAATCATACTCATACTGCATAGATCGTCTCGCCCGAGCGTGCTGCTTCATGAATGGCTGCCAGCAGTCTGACGCGTTCTGCAGCCTCGCGAAATGGAATGGGCTCCGCTTCTCCCCGGATGATACCGCAAAAGGTATTCAACTGATTGACATAATAGTTCATAGGCTCGAAAACCGTTTTGGTATGCGAGGGTGTCTGTGATAACACAGGTAGTGCGTCCGCATCCGTTACATTTGACGCGATATTCTTTTTGATCTCCGTCTTGAGTGTCATTTTATAAAAGCCTAAATTTGCCCTAAAGCAGTCCTTCAAAGTAACTACTGCCGTATCAAAGGTCAGTACATGAGCACAGCGATAAGGGCGCTCGAATGAAAAGAGGGCAGATGCCTCCAATCCACTCGGATAACGGGCTTGCGCACGAAATGTCCAGTCACAACCATGCGGACCATCGAAATCCGATTGACTGTGGAATTCCGCCTGCTCCAATCCAACGACGGCTTGAAGCAACTGGAGCCAGTACACGCCCAGATCCCAAAAGCATCCCCCACCCTGCTCCGGACGAGATCTGTAATTGTTCGCATGCCCTTCTTTTGCCGGAATACATAAACTCGTCTCTATGGAGCATAAGCGACCATAACGCCCCGATTCTACGATCCTCCGCAGCTCATGCTGCCACGGATGGTGCTGCACCATGACACCCTCCAGCAGGTGAACGTTACTCTGCTCGACTATAGCTGCCAAGGGTGCCAGATCAGCCGTATTCAGGCATAACGGCTTTTCCACCAGCACATGCTTATGCGCCCGTAGTGCTTTGCCAATCCACTCAGCATGCAAGTCGTTGCTGAGCGCAATATATACAGCGTCGATCTCCGGGTCCTTTAGCATATCCTCAGCATGCCGATAAACGACACTGACGCCAAAACGATCTGCCATTTCTCCTGCCTTGGCAACCGTGCGGTTCGCAAGCGCGATCACGCGTGCCCCTGCAACATGTCGGATCGGTTCCAGCAACGCACGGGGAGCAATGGCAGAACAGCCAATGATCCCAAAGCGAATATCTCGCATCGCAGGCTCTTGCGCAGCCGTCGCAGCGTTCATGATCCCTGCTCCATTCCCGGTGAGCCTGCTGGCATTTGGATGCTATTCACATAGGACTCTATATAACGCGGCGTTCGACTGCGCAGCTCTACGATCCTGCGATGCATATCCTCCAGTATCTGAGCACTGCCGTCATAGGTTTGTATCCACGTATCGTACCGCATACCAAGTCCCAGCCGTTCCCATAGATCTGCATTATGCTTTTCATGCACTCCAAATGGCTCCAGCATGATGAGTGGAGTGGCTGTAGCGAACGAATCGGTTAGGCTGCCACCTCCTGGCTTGCTGACAATGGCCTGGACACGACATGCTTGGTCCAGCATGTTATGGTAATCCGGTCCGACCTGATACACGGTCTTCTCGCCCTTTTTCACCTCTCCGAAAGGTGGAAATGTATGCTCCCCAGCTTCATTACGCTGCCATGTCCTCCACTGCGGGTCCATCCGAAAATATCGTATACTGTCCCGTTGTTCATCGGGTTGATCCTCATCATACAACAGCAGATCCAGCTCCCAGCCCGCTTCTTCCAACCGTCCAACCTTGTCACGGTAGGTGCCCATCCCCCAACCGCCGCCATGTATGAATAAGCGGGATTGCCGTGCTTCAAACGGTACATACTCCACGGCCGGTACATCAATATAGTGGCTGACTCTATTCTTATCATTTTCAAAAAAGGTTGTTTCTCCACAGCCATCCGCAAAACGCGGGTTATGCTTGGCTAGATTTTTCCATGAAGGAGAAGGGGTCGAATCCATATACACGATTTCCACATGCACCGACTCCGGTTCTCTGCGCTTGCGATACTCCTCCAGTACATACATCCAATGACCGGATAAGCATATAAAATACCGCCGATCCTCCTCCATCCATTGGTTCAGCAGCACTTCCATCGCAGCGAGATCCAGTGAATTACGCATATCCTGCGGAACCTTTTGTGACATTAAGGCCACCGCAAAATTGTCATGGTAAGCTTTGCGGCTTTTGTCGACCTTGAGACGGGCCGATTCTGGCAGCACATTTTCAAATACATGAATCGCCGTATCCACGCCCAGCCTGCGAAGACCCGCTTGCAACAACAAGCCAGGGGTATAAAAGCCCAATCCGAAACCGGAACATAAAATCGTTACCTTCATAAGCTTATCGGTACTCCTACGCATGCTCATACGCCTCCCGTTTAATTCAGCACTGTAAAATGATGCTCTGCCAAAAAACGCTCTAGCTTTGTAGTCAATCGCATTTTTTCCTCATCGCTCGCGGCAACCAGTTCCAAATAAAGACGCCCCTTGCCTCGTGCCCGTTCGCTTCCAGCGGTTTCTTTTTCACCATTCAAGTCCGGCTTAGCCATGCTATTCCCTTCTGATCCGCCATCGCTGGCTCCAATTCCGCTCACACGAACCTGCTTGGCAGATGATCTGCCTCCGCGTCCTATTGCATTTTTGCTTGACGTGCTTGTATGGCCTACAATCTTGTTCTCGCCATCTCGTCCGCCTGTGTTCACATATAACGTATTGGCACCCAGAGGCATGACACCCTCTTCACGTTCACCTGTGAACAGCAATCCTTCATCTTTCAGCCCCTCGAGCAGTTCTTCATAGGATAGACTGCCATCATGGGACAGTGAATAATTCGTCAGCGTGCCACGCATATTTTTCCCGGCCAGATAGGTATCAAGCTGATGCTTGATCAAACTCATCGACTTCCTGGCATTAATTTCGATAATAGGCTCCAGCTTCCCACCACGAAGTGTCATGGAATCAATGCAAACATCGCCGTAATAACCATCCTGATACAATTGCCGCCCCACGTCCTGCATTAAGCTAAAATAGCCCTCGCGCTCCAGTCGCTCCAAAAAAGCCCCGTCCGGCGACAAGGATTCCCGATAGGAGAATTGTGTGTTAGCCAGCCATTGTACAGATATGATATCGACACTTCCATCATCACCAATCGTAAATTGGCATGAAAAATCCTGCTCTTTCTCCAGAAAAGGCTCCAAAAGGAAAAGCACTTGTTTGCCTTTACGCTCCTGTCCACGCAAATACGATACGATCCGGTCCAGCATTTGTGTCGAGGTAATGTGCAGGTTTCCTTTGCCCGATACGCCAAAATCATCCTTGATTAAAAAGCTTCCATCCCGCAGCAGCTTACGCCCCGCCTCAGCGACATCTGCAAACGAGGTCACAATATAGCCCGGGTTGCGCAGACCAAGACTGCGTTTCAGATCAGAGGAATACGTTTTGGCATTTACCTTGCGAATCGTTTCCAGCGGCGGTTGATGCAGCGTTATACCCCAAGCACGTGCAGCCTCCTCCACATGCGGTAAACCCGCAAACGGGCTAAGCACACAGCCTTCCAGTTGAGGAAACCCCTCTCCCGCATCGGCCTTGCGACTGCCCAGCAGTTCAAATACGGATGCGGTCGATACGTTGCCTGCACGCTCCATGCCATCGGTCAAATCCCGTTCGTTGACAGCCGGATGAAAGCCCAACTGCGCGATATACTGACGATGTACGGGCGAAATGGCATAACGTGTCAATAACGCATCTCCCGGCTGGCAAAAGCTGAACAGCAGTTCATCCATGGCTGCTACAATCGCAGAAGAAGCCCGGTCAGGGAGGGCTGGCAGAGAAGCTAACTGGGCATCCCGCCAATAAGCCTCCGCTTCGAACGTTCCCATATACAAATGACGCTGATTCGGTATCGCATTCATATGATTCGCTTCCTTTCCTGCTTCATTATTGGCCTACTACACGGTAGCGCTACTGGCTCGCGCTCGTATAATCACGTAGAGCAAACTGCCATATCAGGCGGATGATCGCCAGCAGCCAGAGAGGTGCGAGAAATGCCCATACCACCAACCCGGTATCCATTTTGCCGAGAATGAACATGGGCGGAAAATTACAAATGACAAACACCGGAAGCACGAACAAACCGATACGCTGAATCAGATTACTGTACACGGCCATCGGCACATAGTTTGTCTCGAAAATGCTGTTGGACAGCTCCGTAACGCCGTTCGTGCGGATAATCCAGAAGGCCAGCAGTTGGGGGAGCAAAAATACGGAGTATGCCGTAAGCACTCCGCATCCGAGCAGCACAGAGAACCCTCCTGCGGTTTCAAAATTAAACGGCAATCCGAGTCGATACCAGCCGATCCCCGTCATAATTCCGCCGCCAATTACATTTGGCACGGTATAGCCCAGTTCAAATTGACGCAGTGTCACCATAAATTGCAGCGATACTGGTTTGGTCATGAGCACATCCAGTGAGCCGGTACGAATTTTGTCAGGCAGGCTTGTAAAATTACTGTAGAACAGTCCACTATAAAATCCGCTCATCATCGTAAACACGCCGATATATAACAATATGGCGTCAGGAGACCAGCCGTTAATGTCCGTCCCGGCGCGGTATGGTACCGATGCGTACAGCAGCTTAATGAGTAAATAAGCCGTTTCAACCAGAAATGCAGTTATAAAATTAATGCGGTATTCCATCTGCGACATGACGGAAAACTGGACAAACTTCCAGTACAGTCTGATGTAGCGCCTAACGTTTCGGAAAACATTTTTCATGTTACCCCCCCACCGAGACAAAGCGTTTGACCCCGGCTTGCCACACCCAGCGTGATAGGGCCGCCAGCGCTACAATCCAGAGCCATTGTACGCCAATGCCTTTAGCGGCTTCCAGCACAGTCAGCTTGCCCGTCAACGCATTCACCGGAAAAAATACGGTGTAGCTGAACGGTAGCAGACTGAACAGACGGGCCAAAACATCTCCAAAAATCGTCAGCGGAAACACGGTACCGCTAGCTACGTAAATGACAAGCGACAGCGTATAAAATAGTCCCGCTGATTCCGTCACCCAAAAGGCTATGCCGCTCAGCGCATAATAGACCACAAAATTAAGCACAAGCGCTCCCGGCAACGCCAATATGTAAAGCAAGATGTACGATAGCCCGAAGCTGATTTGTCCTTCCAGGCTAAGACATAACAGCAAAATAGCAGCCGCCAGCAGCACGACCGCGGACTGTATGACTTTGCCTCCGATAAACCGGCAAAAACGGTAAGCAAAATAATGCACAGGCTGTACCATGAATTTTGCCAGTCCACCTTCCTTGATATCTGTAGCAATTTCGTATTCAAAGCCCGTAGCAATCAGCTTTCCAGTGACTCCCGCCATAACCACATACACCAGCATTTCTGGCAGAGAGTAGCCCAGCACTCTTGCTTGTCCCGAAGAACCAAATACAGCTAGCCAGAGAAAAATTTGCGTCATGATCGGCAGCATAAATCCCGCCATTTGGAGCCAATAATTAGCCCGATACTCCATTTCGTTTTGCATGCCGAGCTGGAGTACCTTCACATATTTGTTATTTCGCATCGGCCAGCCTGCCCCCATCGTACAAATTGGCTATCCCCTCTTCCAGCGGGACGTCCTCAATCGTAAAATCAACGACAGGCAGTGCGTCCAAAATCTTTTTGGACCAAGCCAAGGTATCTTCTGCATCCAGCTCAAATACCGCCTCCAGCTCCGAGTTGGAGCGAAGTTTGCCGAGGCTCGCCAACGTTAGGTTGGATACAGGGGTTTCCAGTCGAACCTTGAGCAATTTACGGGCACCGATGACCTCATTCACCTTGTGTAAGTCTCCGTCATAGACCAATCTGCCCCCACTGATAATGATGGACCTACTGCACAAATCCTCAATATCCTTCATATAGTGGCTTGTCAGCAGGATGGTCGTCCGGTGCGTGCGGTTATAGGCTTTGAAAAACTCTCGAATCCGCCGCTGAGAAACAAGGTCCAGTCCGATGGTCGGTTCATCTAGCAAAATGACCCGTGGACGATGCAGCAGCGCAGCGATCAGTTCCATTTTCATACGCTCACCGAGAGACAGCCGCCGAACCTGCACATGAAGCTGCTCCTCCACCCCAAGCAGAGTGACCAGTTCATCCAGTGCCTCTTTATAACGGTTTTCATCAATTTCATAGATAAGCTTGTTCAGCTCAAATGACTCACTTGCAGGCAAATCCCACCAGAGCTGGTTTTTCTGTCCCATTACAATGGAAAACTGACGTTTAAACTCTTTTTGTCGTTTCCACGGGGTAAAGCCGAGTACCGATGCCTCCCCATCCGTGGGATGGAGAATGCCAGACAGCATTTTGAGCGTCGTTGTTTTGCCTGCCCCGTTTGGACCGAGAAATCCGACAATTTCGCCTTCCTCAATGCTAAAGCTGACATTTTGCACAGCCTCTTTGGTCAACTGCTCACGCCTGAACAAGTTTTGCAACGATTTGCGCACGCCCGGCTCCTTTTTGTAGTACGTAAATGTTTTCGACAATTGGTTTAATGTAATGGACGGCAATTAATTCCCCTCCTCTTTCCTCTGTGCAGGACATCTGGATGAACGGTCTGATACGACCGAATGCTTGGACTACTCGGCTGCTTGCTCTGCTAAAATCATCAGTTCCTCCAGCATATGCCGCTGTCTTTCAATTAAATGCAAAGCTCGTTCCGTAATCTCAGGCATCCGATGCTTGCGCAGTTGAAGCCCTGTTTTGTAAATATGCAGATTAAGCTTGTGCCAATCCGCGTACAGCCCCTGTGCCAATTCAATTACATGCTGTGCTTGCGGCCCCAGCGTAGCTTGGTGCAGCAGGCAATAATCAGCTGTATAATCCGTCAAATGAAGGGCACTGCCCAATCGCAGATTGTAATAGATTTCATGACAGTACGTCCGAAAATCCTGATCCTCCATGTCTGCCAACAGACGGAAGTCACCGACAAATGCCCGGTACCCCTCATCTCCCCGCTTGACCTGCTTGCCTGTAACAGCTTTCCCCGTTTGACTGACCGACTCATTAGACGTAGGTACGCCTCTCCAGATGGCTTCGTGTCCAGTCACATACTGTCGAATATGGTGAGCACACGCAGCATGCATCTCACTTGGCGAAAGCGGAGCAGGCTGCTCTACCAGCCATGCATACTCAATAATGCCCTGCATCAGATCGTCAAGCCGGGCTGAGCCCACATAAGTCATGGCATGTCCCGAGGAATCGAGCAGGAAGCTATCATTCACCTGTGCTGTCCGTTCTTGCAAGTCCAACCCGCACAACTCAATCACGTGGCCCCTTGGGTAATTTTTCACATATACATCGTGATAGGTTAAAGCCGTGCTTGATGTATGCAGCATGGTACCGTAGCCCGATGTAAGTACCCGCAACAGGTCGGTTTCATCACTAACACCAGCGACCCACGGTTCCACCCGAATAACAGGTCCACCACTGGCTGCCATTTCTTGAAGCTGCTCTGGATATTTCTCAGGTCCGAAGCGTTTCAGATCTCCACCATACTCTGCGCACATACTCCCACACAGCATGAATAGCTCGGATTCGGCCATGTTCACCCCGTACCTCCGCAATGAGGTACGCAGGGAAGAATATACACAATGCTTCCCTGGAAGAGCGTTTGCCACTTCTTCTGCACCATAGTCCACAACGGAATCATGACGAGTCTCCATATCGGACTCCTGCATCAACCTTGTCTTTTCAGCGCCCTTATGCATATTTGCCCAGCAGACGCTCAATGCCTTGCAGTGTAGATAGATGCTCCAGCACTAGATCGTCGTCCTCCATCGTAATATCAAGCTCATTTTCCAACTCTACAATTAATTCCACAGCGGATAAGGAATTCAGCCCCAAGGTTCGCAAATCCTGATCCGGAGTCAACTGTTCCAGCTCGCCCGGAGCCAGCTTCAAAATCTTTTCCAGCAAGGGTACTACATGGTATACATCTGTTTTCATTCTTGATTCCCTCCCATTTATGAGCATCCTAATCCAGCAATGATACCTTCCAATTTGTGCGCATAAGCATCAGCTTCCTGCCAGCTGTCTGCCAAAATAAGTGTGAAAATTCGGTTTACATAGCCCCGCTTCACAGGAATACCAGACAATGTACCCGCCGTATACACAAACACCCCTTCTGGACGTTCGGGCGTATAGAGCAAGCCTTCCTCCGCGAGCAGCCCGCACAAGCGGCTGTAGGTGAGAGGTGTAGCGGTAACGTTGCGATAATAACGGGATAATGTTTTATGCTGTTCTCCCAGGACGGATGACAGAAACGAAATATAGGTAGACAACGTAAACCTGCCGTTAATCTCAATGACTGGAACCAGCAAACCTTCTTCGTCAACAAAACCGTCAATAGAGGCCATTCCCGTATACCCAATGGAATAGAGATACGTACCCAGCTGATAGGCGCAGCGTCTCACTTCTTCCTCCAGCGCATCACCAATCTCAGCCGGCACTTGAGATCCGATATATACGGTGCCGTCCACGTTTTGCCTTTTTAGCGAAAACATCGTCACACCACCGCCCTCGTCAATGCAGAGCTGGTAGTTCAGATCCATCTGCTTATTGTGCCAGCGCTCCACCAGCCAGCCGCCGGATGATGGCGACGAGCCGCCAAAGCGCCTCATCACACTCAGCAGCGTGTCCAGCTTGGACAGCTCGTCCAGCATATACATGCCTTGTCCCGAGGCACCGTGCGGCTGCTTGATAATCAGCTTCACAGGCCCATCCGATAAGTCAGCCAGTCTGGCACACTCCCTGCGGATCGCCGATTCGTCTGCACATACAGCGCCTTCGCTGACAGCAAAACCAAGCTTTTGCGCGGTCAGGCGGCTGAATATTTTATCATTCACCTGAGCACTGACTGCGGATGGAGCGCCGATCAGCTCCAGCCCGCAAAGCTCCGCAATCGCTTCCTCCTGCGGTGTGACCGCATAGGGGACGAGCCACGCTTTGGCTCCGCTGCTGCTGTGGCCTGCATCTGCAACCGTGCGCAGTCGTGCCAAAAGCGCCTCATCCGCCAGCACCAGCTCTGAAATCGGCGTTAGCGGATCAGAAGGCTCTGGCACCTCAATACGCGGCAGGCTAAAGCCCAACCGTTGAAGCATGTCCAGAAACGCCTCATCTGGATATTCCCGAAGTACAATGACATCCTGACTTCGACATAGCAGAAGATTCATTTCCTCCATCCGGTTTACGACCTGCTGTTCATCCCGATCTACCATGCCCCCCTTGCGGGGGGATGGATGCCACACTTGCTCTGCACCGATATTAAACAGCCAAATCAGGACTCCATGGTCCCGTTCATGCGCAAGCGCTTCCACAAGGTTAATCGTTTTAGTCGTCACGTCTTGTCATCATCCCTCTCTCTTCCATCCAGTAACAAACAACATCCATAGAAAACTAAATGTATTTCAGAGAGCCTGCCCCGTGCAGATACAATACACTGCATTTGGAGCACACCGGAGTCAATCCTTCATGATTAATCTTTTGACGGGTTTTCTCATACGCATCCGAGTTCCATATCTCCTTCAGACTGTGCTCACGCATGCTTCCAATCGTGAACTCACTGAAAAATTTGCAAGGCATGACCTTCCCGTCTGGTAAAATATCTGTTCTGGAGGTGAGCGCCAAACAATGGTTGGAACAACGGCTGACCATTTCCTCGCCATGTATAAATTTATCAATTTCCTCATAGTCCAGACCGGGCTGATAGCGAACGCGAATGTTCCATACTCGCTCATTGATCCGCTGTAGTTCCTGCATCAGAGGGTCGATGTTAGCCGGGTTGATTTTATATTTGAAAGCATGCCAGCTACTAATATTTTTTTCTTCAAGTTGTCGGAGCCAGGAGAAATTATGTGTAAAATATTCATCCATTTTGAGGGAAGTCTCTTTGGAAATGTACCAGGGGAACGTCAGCAGCACCAGATCCAGCCTTTTGTCCTCCAGCATTTGCAGAAATTCGTACATCTGTCCGATCATGTTATCGTTAATGACCGCATGGACAGTTACCCGTCCCTTGTACAATCCCTGGTCGCGCAGTTCAATCAGCTTATCCATCTGCCGCATTGTTTTTTGAAAGGTGCCTTTACCGCGAATTAGATCGTGTTCTCTTTCAAAACCTTCAATCGCTATTAATAACTCCAGATTTTCGGACAAATCCAAAATCCGGTCCAAATATTTATCAATAAGTAATCCATTGGTACAAAAGGTCATTTCGCGCCGATCTTCCGCCAGCACGTCCAAAATTTCATCAAAACGCCGGTGAAACATCGGTTCGCCGCCCCACATGTACAGTCTGGACTTGGCTTCGTTGGTTTCGCTCAAAATCTGCCGGAGCATGTCCGGAGCAAGATCCATGTTTTGTTCTTCTTTATCCATTTGGTGATGGTAGCCTTCCTCGTTCCATTCAAAGCAGTGTGTACATCTCAGGTTGCAGCGGTTGGTCAGCTTAATGCCGATCGTCTGGGGCATGTCCGTTTTGAAAGTAGGGTCCTGTGTTGCGTTACGGTAAGATACAGAAGCGTTTTTCAGGTTACGCTTGATGAGCTTGAACGCTTTCTCATCAATCAGCACATTGCTTTTGGGCTGCATGCTAACACCTCGTTTAATGGATTTTCAGGCACATGTACCTAGCTGTACGTCAGACCGTCTCCATTCCCTCCAGGTGCGGCGCTTGTTCCGCATCGCTGATCCCCTGAATGTAGCTGCAAAACGCATCTACCGAGCTTAAATGCTCTAGCTCAAAGGAATCAAAATCAATCTCCACATCAAACGCATCCTCCACTTGCAGCATGAAATGAACCAACTGCAACGAATCCAGTCCCGCATCATGAATAATGTCCGAATGTCCATCCAGCTTAGCGACCAGTTCAGGATCTTCCTTGACCGCGCTGATCATTTCAATCACTTGGCTTTGCATAGCAAACTCCTCCTTGTGAATGAGATTCTATTCGTTCCGCCCAACGATGTCCTCTGCAAAGCTCCTAGAAAAATTCCTTCACTGGAACTTTATTCAATTATACTCCTCCAATGAAGAGACAAGTCAATAGGTTGTTTTGTAAGTAAAACTCGCAATATGTAAATTAATGTATGATAATTTCTACAATTTTCGCTGGCTGTTTTTTCGCAAAATCTAATAGAAATTCTCCTCACATCTCTTGCATGAGCGACAGAATTATTTTACAATACACGTGAAAATATTTTTCCTTATTACCCTCTTATATACGATACTTTTTTTCACACAAACACTCTACAGCCAAAGGAGCACAGCTCATGTCCCCCATTCTTCATACATTAGCCCATAGACTGGAGCAGCTTCCAGTACAGGAGCGCAAGCTGGCGGAATCCATCCTGCAATCCCCGGAAGATGTGCTGCATCTGGGTATTCGGGAGCTGTCAGAGCGTGGTGGTGTGAGTGCGGCGACCGTTACGCGGTTTTGCAAATCACTACATTTTAAAGGCTATCCCGATTTCAAAATGAAGCTGGCCGCCGAGCTGTCCCATTCCAGCCGTAATGGTGAAGAATCCTATCAGGATATTGTCGCCGGAAATTCACTTTCCCGAATCGTGCAGGCTATTCAGGCGAACCATACCGCCTCCATTGCGGACACGACCCGACTGCTGGATTACGACAAGCTGGAGCAGGCCATTGCATGGCTGTCAGCCACGAGCCGCATTGATCTCTATGGGATGGCGACATCGTCGATTGTGGCGCAGGATTTTTACCAGAAGCTCATCCGTATTGGCAAGAACAGCACTGCCTTTGCAGATTCCCATATGCAGATTACCTCTGCCTCCTCGCTCGGAGCGGGAGATGTCGCCTTTGCCGTCTCTTATTCAGGGGAAACCCAAGAGACCATTGCCGCTCTACGCTGCGCAAAGGAACAGGGGGCCAAGACACTATCCCTAACCTCCTTCGGAAACAACACGCTGGCAGGCCTTGCGGATATTGCTTTATTTTCTTCCTCATTGGAGGAGGGAATGCGGCGTGGGGATATGGCCTCCCGCATCGCCCAGCTTCATGTCATAGATATTCTGTTTACAGGTATGGTGAGCGCGGATTTTGACAAATATATTCCGAGATTGGAAGGTTCATATCAACAAGTGAGCAAGCTCAAAAAACAACCAGGGGGTCACTAAGATGAACATACGCATTTTGAACAGTCGTGAAGACCTGAACGCTACTGCCGCCGCTGTGATCGCCAGCTTGCTGCTATCCAAACCACAGGCCATGCTTGGCCTGGCCACCGGTAGTACGCCGATTGGTATTTACCAGCATCTTGCAGATATGTACCGCAAGGGACAGGTCAGCTTTGCACGCGCCTATTCCGTGAATCTTGATGAGTATGTTGGTCTTCCCCCAGAACATCCGCAGAGCTATCGAAGCTTTATGAATGAGCACTTGTTCCAGCATATCGATATTCCCATATCCCACACACGTGTTCCTGACGGGAATGCACTGGATCTGGCAGCAGAATGTGTAGCGCACGAGCAGGCCATTCTGGACCATGGCCCCGTGGATCTGCAATTGCTTGGCATTGGCCACAATGGTCATATTGGCTTTAACGAACCCGGTCACAACTTAGCTGGAGCTACACATGTTGTAGATTTGAAAGAAAGTACACGCTCGGCGAATGCTCGATTTTTTGGCGATATAAATGCTGTACCCAGGCAAGCAGTTACGATGGGAGTAGGCACGATTCTTAAGGCGAAGCAAATTATACTGGTGGCTTTTGGTGCGGATAAGGCTGATATTATAAAGCAGGCTTTAACTGGACCCGTCACGACAGCGTGTCCGGCTTCCCTGCTGCAATGCCACCCCAACGTACTTATTTTACTAGATCAGAAAGCAGGAGGATGGTTCAATTGAAGTCAGATGAAATGAGTGATAACGTACCCCAGCTACTATATGGACAAGTCGTCGTTGGGAATGACATCATTGAAAAAGGGGTTGTCGTCATTGAGGGGCAATCCATTGTATACGCTGGTTCAGAAGCAAATTTGCCCGCCGATTGGACAGCGGTAGTCTTGGCAAATCAGGAAGAAAGCGTAGCGAAAACCGTAAAAATTGTGCGTTTGGAAGGAGGCTATTTGCTGCCAGGCTTTATTGATATTCATGTTCACGGCGGGAACGGTGAGGACTTTATGGATTCCGATCCGAGGGTGCTGGATACGATCACCTCCTTTCACGGTTCACAAGGTACGACAGCTATGCTGGCTACCACGATGACCGCGCCCAAGGAGCAGATTGACCGGGTATTGAGTGAAGTTCACGCATACATGGCACTACCTATGCCCTATGCTCAGTTGGAAGGCGTACATTTGGAAGGACCGTTCATCAGTCCGAAGTGGCCGGGAGCGCAAAACCCGGAACATATCGTGCCACCGAATCTCTCATGGGTAGCAGAATGGGAGCAGCGCTACCCGGGCCTTGTTCGCCAACTCACGCTTGCGCCTGAACGGGAAGGAGCGCTGGAACTGATTGCATGGCTGCGCAGCCATGGCATTACCGCAGCTCTCGGTCATACGGATGCTACGTATGAAGAGGTTGAACAGGCAGCTACGGCGGGGCTGAACCATGCGGTGCATGCGTTTAATGCTATGACCCCGTTGCATCATCGCAAGCCGGGAGCCGCCGGAGCCGTACTCGCTGATCCGCGCATTGAAGCAGAAATCATCGCGGACGGCATTCATGTGCATCCCGCCGCCATTTCCCTGCTCGCTAAGTTAAAGCAGGATCATAATCTCATTCTCATCACCGATGCCATGTCTGCTACTGGTCTCGATGACGGGAAATATACACTCGGCGATTTGCCAGTGATTGTGCAGGGCGGTGTAGCACGACTGGAGGATAGCGTCACATTGGCCGGAAGCACACTAACGATGATTGAAGGCTTCCGCTACTTGGTTCAACATGTGGGTGTGAGTATTCCCGCAGCATCACAAATAGCCAGCCTGAATCCGGCTCGATCCTTGCACATTGCTGATCGGACTGGTTCGCTTGAAGCAGGTAAACAAGCAGACATCCTGTTACTGGATAGAGACTTAAAGTTGCAAGGCGTATGGATTAAAGGATTGCGCAAATAATTCAGTTATAGTTATATCATTTCCCAAAACTAAAGAGCTATCCACCAGCGATTCGCTGAGATGGATAGCTCTTTTTTTGGCATTGCATACTTATAGGGTTTGAATTAGCGATGATTCATCGGGGCAGGGGTATGATTTTGTGGACGTGTCGGTGTTGTATTATCCATTGGACGGTTTGTATCAGCCGCCGAAGTCGGGAATACACGTTCAATTACATCCACCATTTCATTGCTCAAGCCTCTAATCGGATGACCATTTTGTACACTGCGTGTAAAGTCAGAGGTTTGTCTAACAAAGTCCGGGTTAGCCGATACATGCACCTGTTCAATGGAAGGTGCAAATTGCTTCACTTTGTTAGCGATACGGCTCTTGACTGCATCACTTGGTTCATATGCAGTTCTTGCTCCCTCAATGGTGGTGTTTCCGTTATCTGTGCGATTGTTGTTGTCCGTCAAGCCACGCAACATACCGTACGATCCTGTACCCATCGTACCAAATAAACCGTCATCACGACGCGCAGGTGTTCCATTCCCGGTAACTCCATTCCCGGTAACCCCATTGTCTGTCATTCCGGGCGTTGTAGTATCCGTAGTACGGTTTCCTCTAGTGCCATTAACGCCATTCACACTCGGTACATTCCCGTTACGTCCAGTATTGTTAGCACTTGGAGTACCGTCAATACTTGGAGCACCGACACCTGTTCCGTTGGCTTGGTCTTTCAAGGAAACGGCTACATAGGCATGTCGTTCACCGACCAGCACTGTCGCAGACTTTACATCCGGCATCTCGGATATACGTTTGGACAAATTGCGGTCGACTTGCAGATTACGGACTGGATGTCCGGTTCGGTTGCCATTTTCATTCAATGACATCCCGTCCATACCATTGGACTTAACCCCATAACGATTCACACCATCCATACCATAACGGTTCACATCATCCATACGATGTGTGCTTTGCGCGTTATAGCGTGTACTGTTCGTACGAACGTTATGATCGGCATTTCCGCACCCGGTCAAAGCAGCCATACTGGCGAGTAAAGCAGCAGAAATCGTAAAACTGATGACCTTCTTAGTTCCTGGCATGAACTCATCCTCCATACATTATAAAATGTGTGACGAGATTATCATGCGCTATGAATCATAGGGATATCCTGACTAAAAAATGACTTAAAAAATAAAATTTTAATGTAAATATGAAATACAATTGATGATTTACCACAAGATGGCATGTATAATAAGCTTGAAAAATACTTTTTTTTACAAAGGAGGATTTTCAGTTTGAAAAAGATCACTGTTTTGATGCTCATTTTTTTGTTATCCATTACTCTTGTCCCCGTCGGCGCTTTTGCAGGTTCCACTACCCCCCAACCCCCGAAAGACCCCGCTGGAAGCTGGATAGAAGGCCCACCACCTAATCGCGTTGATCCAACCAAGCCAGCACTTTTGTTCGTACATGGTTTGAACAGTAGTGCTGAAGTCTGGACCAAGGATAATAACGATATGCTTCAGCGTGCACGTGACGCCGGATACCAGACAGCCACCATTAATCTTTACGATACAAATGGCACCTCCCAAGATATGTGGGACAATGGTAAACTTCTGGCCGACAAAATTAAGGTCATCAGTAATCACTTTGGAAAAAAGCTTATCGTCATCGCCCACAGCAAAGGTGGAGTGGATACTCAAACCGCTCTCGTATATAACGGAGCCGCTCCCTATGTACAACGTGTCATCACCCTCAGTAGTCCTCATCATGGCTCACAACTTGCAGATCTCGCCTACAGTAGCTGGGCCGGATGGCTGGCAGATATCGTCGGCTCACAAAATCCTGGTACCTCCACTTTACAAACATCTTATATGAAGTATTTCCGCTCCAAGACCGATGCACTCAGTAATGCGACTACAATTCCATTCTTCACGTTTGCTGGTGATAACTGGTCTGGCGGCACTGCTTCCTACATACTGGGCGGACTTTACCTCTCATCCTTTGGTAAGAATGATGGAGTGGTCACAGTCGACAATGCTAAGCTTCCCGGCGGTCGTGTAGTTAAAGTCGGATCTTGGGATCATGCCAAGGTTCGTACTGGCTCCTACGTTTTCTCCCTGATCCAACCCTACCTCCAAGCGAACACTCCAGCATTGAATCAGGAAACTGAAGCACTTTCAGCATCTTCCCTGACTGCTTCTGCTGCACAATCCACCTATAGCGAGATCGACAATTCATACTTTATCCGAGGCGGCAATTATAATGGACAAGCATCAGAAACCCTCACTGTTGAAAATGGTGTCAAATCCATTGATCTGGACTGGATCAGTGATAAACGTGTGAGTAAGCTGGAATTAACCAAGCCTGACGGTACTAGTGAAATTATTAATCTGAAAGCAGGCTATGATGACGATATTTTTGCTGGTGCTTGGCACCATAACGCCGTCATTCAAAATCCAAAACCGGGCACCTATAAACTAAACGTCACAGTTCCTGATAATGGAGCGTATCTCCTGATTGCACGTTACCAGGCTGTTCAAGTTCCTGAGCTGAAATACAATCTGAATGCAGTGGGTCCGAAGTTAAACCTGAAAACACAGGATTCTCCGGACAGCGTTACACAAGTTACGTACCAAGTTCAATATTATGGTGATCCGCAGCAAGGAGTCACTTCTGCACCTAAAGGTTTGACGGCACAGCAAAAAACGGTTAAACCTAACGGGCAAATTGAGCTATCCAAAGCGGATAAGCCCGGCATCTATTCTGTAACCTATGAAATTAGCGGCACCACAGAGGCAGGTTATCCATACCGCCGCACAGCTGTTCAATCCATTTATATTGATGCAGACGGCAACAAGTATGTCGACTAAATAAATCTACAACCTAAAAAGCCTGCGAATCCCTATTATAGTTGGGGCATTTGCAGGCTTTTTTCCATTGTATTCAATCCGTTGTCTGATTCCTCAGCTTATGAAGCCAATAGTAGCGGTGTAAATCTATAATAAAATGAAAAAGAATAAATGCCAGCATCGAGTATACACATATCAATACTGAGGCAACTAATTGTTGTGTCGCGAATCCGAGGGAAAGATTAGCTATCAGATAACCAGCCCCAGTAAATGTGGTGATAGTTACTACAGGTGTTCTCTTGTTTTTTTCCTTAAACTTTGGTTTCTTCTTATAATTTGAAGGATCTTTAAATTTTGCCAAATTATATTTTATAAAGTAATACAAGGCGAATCCATAAAGGGCAAAAGAGCCTATAAAATACCATGAGTTATCCAGACCCAACATGCTATAAGCAAACTTTTGTGTCATGATCATGAAGCCAATAGAACAAACCACACCAAATACACCACGGAATAAAATGTAATTTAACTGCAATTTGCGTGGCATGATGACCAGTACAAGGGCCCAAATGTTTATCATAACAATCGGTGGCAACAGTACATAAACGTAAACTGCAATGTATGGATTCCCCATTAAGGGGATAACTAGAAACAGATCTAACAGTAATAAAACAAGAATGATGACGTTGGAACGAATACTGTTGACTGGGTACATCTTCATACTTTTTTCAAAAGAAGCCCTGTTATCACTCATAAACTTATAAGCCCTCCGTTAAATAAGTAAACCTACGGATAAGGATAGCCAAGGCTATATCCATTGTCCACTTTTCTATTGAACTGTCTTTAACTCTTGTCGCAGTTCTTCTATAAAATCAGTCACAATGCTTTGGACAGCATCTTCACGGGACATGCGAATATACCGACTAGTCTTTTGAATGTCTTCCTCGAACAAATGAAGGATCCTACACATGGCCTCCTGATCTCCACTTCGTACTAATTTTAGCAATTGGACGAACTCAGCATCCGAAATAACTCTTTCAGCATTTTCTTTTTCCATTTATTCACCGCCTGTTGGGATAGCTTTAACTCTTTTGCAATCTGTGCTTCGGTTTTGTCTAGTATGTAAAGGTCAAAGATGATCATTTTTCCGATCTCAGAAGATAGAGAGTTGATAAGCTGTAGTGTGTACATATTAGAGTTTGAAGATTCTGTAAAAGATGGGGCGCTGACGGATTCGTTCTTTTCCATTACAAATTCATGATTGGTTTGTACACGAGCACGATACTGGATTCTCCAGGCAATGCGGTACAGCTTCTTTCGATATTGTTCTACCAATGTTAGCTGAGACTGATCCATTGTAAATCACCCTTTCTCTTTGGATTTGACTTTTTCTAATCCTCATACTATAGGGTAATTTCCAAAACTATTTTACAACCAAAAACAGAACACTTGTTCTTATTGATTATACTATTTTTACATGCAGTTGTATATGGTTCTTTTAATTTACCTTCCTTTATATATGGCCAAAAAGGAGGGAATACATTGCAAATGGATGATGCTCTTTCTCTGGTTACCAACGTAGGCTTTCCGGCTGGACTTTGTTTTATTTTGTTGCGGCACATCCTGCACACGATGGAAGAAAAGCTGGATAAGCTGGATGTCTCACTTCATGAGCTGATTCAGGTTATCCAAGATTTAAACGACACTAACAGCTCTTCTTCTAAAAGCAGCAAACCTGACGAATAACAAACACAAAGAAGCTCCAGACGACGATCATCCGCCGTTGGAGCCTCTTTGTGCAGCTAATTTAATTACTAATGGTTATTTTCCAGCCTGAGCTTGGTCGTGGCCATTCTGTTCAGTACGGTTCACGTCAGATACTGACAGACCATAAGCCCAGTTACTTTGTGGCGGTACAACCCATACGGTATCTGGATCATCTTTAAGCGTCCAGCCCTGATAGACCAGCTGGGAATCATCCTTACCCAGCGATACACTTAGCGTAAAGCGGTGAACAGGCTTGCTCAGCTCAGAGGCTTTGCGCAAAGCTTGACTGCTGGCCAGGTTTTTGATTTGCTGCGAGAGGGAAGTCGCCGTGTCACTGGCTACTGACTTTCCGTTCAGCGTCCAAGATGTGGAGGCACTGTCTCCGGTTCCGCTGTTACCGGAGGATTTGAGCATCCATGAAGCATTTTGGCCTTCCCACTCTATTCCGCTCAGCTTGGTATCGTCCCAATCGAACGGCGTTGTATCTATAAAATCTTCAGCACTCAGCAATAACCCTGAAAGTGTATCTATAGGTACAGAAGCTATCTCTTTTTTGTCTGATAATACATAAACAGCATCTCCGGAAGGCAACGTTTCACCGAAAGCAAAGGTACGAACGTCACCCTGCTTGGTCTTTATCTCAATCTGATCATGGGTAGCGGAGATCCCATATTTGGCTACGTCTGTAGGGGAAGATTCCACCACTTCACCCAACTTTACATTTTGAATCGCCGTTAGCCAATTGTCTATTGTATATTGGTTTAGCGGGTAAGTCCGTGGCTTGCTCATACTCCATTGGCCATCATGTTGTTCAAGTTCCACCGACTTGCCGTCCTTTCCAGTGATTGCGAAAGACGTAATATTCTCTTGCGTAAGCTGAATCAGCTGACGAGCAGCCGGCGCTTGTTCATGAAAAAAGTTTTGGCTCTTTGCATAGATTATACCCGCTCCCAATACAACTAACAGCAGCACTGTGGGTATCCATTTTCTCATGCTCTTCTTCGCCTCCACCATAATAAGATTCCGATGACCGCGAACAGCAACGGCAATCCGATGACAGATATGGTCAATATCGTTTTCGCTTGTGCAGGAGTCAAATAAGCTACCTTATAATCCTGCTCCTGACGAGGACGAATGGTGAGCCCATCAGAATGTTCCTGCACATAATTCAGACTGTTCAGCACAAAATCTCGATTGCCTCCTGTGCTGATCTCGGTGTCGGTTAAGAGGGCAGACGTTCCAAGAATAACGGCTTTGGGCTTGCCGTCTTTCCCTTCTACCGCATAACCGAGATCCAGCGGCCCCTGCGGGTCCTTGCTATCCTTCTGTGTTTCGTTGTTCAGCAGACCTTGGATATTTGTTTCACCATAGCTGGCTGCAGAAGATTTCATCAAAAGCGTCGTCTTCCAATCCTTCTGCTCTCCTGCCTGCAAAGCAATAGACAATGAAAGAACCGGGTACAGATTGGAAGCCGCCAACTTATCGGTGATCGCATGACTCCCGAAGGTAGGAACCGTCCATAGAGGTCCAAGTGTATTCGTCTGTTCCTGATCCACCACGATGGCATGAGTGTCCTTCACTCCATAATCAGCTGCTAATGCATCAAGGTTTTTCCAATCGGACCCCATGTTCGGGTGAAAGCCTAGTGCCATAAAAAGCTTTCCGCCATCATTCAGATACGTACGAATACTCTTCAGTTCCGTTGCACTAATATCACGTTCTGGTCCGACAATAGCCAATACAGATGCATCTTTGGGTACACTACCCACCTGATTAAGCTGAACTTCCTCTGTTTTCACATTATCTTGTGACAGTGAGCTGCTTAATTCAGTCATTTGGGACAATGGGATTTCCTCATGTCCAGTCAGAAAGAGCACTTTTCCTTGACGGGTAGATGATAATCCCAGCAGTCCACTAGTCAGCTTTTCTTCCCCGGTAAATTGGTATGCTCCTTCGCCACTCCCCTGAGCTTGCGTAAATAGACTCCCAATATCTATAACCCGCTTCTTCTCCCCCTGCACCAACACAATAGATGCTGAAGTAACACCATATTGCTTGGCCAGTATCGGTTCCTGATTTAGATCGTATTGCTCGACCTTGAGCTTGCTGTTACGCTTGGCATATTCATTCAGCATATCCGTAACATCGCGGTTCAGCTTCTGATTTTGTGAGGTGGATACGGTAAAGGCAATCAATCGTACGTCTTCCTTTACATCCTGGATGGTCGTCAACGTTTGATCAGACAGCGTATACTGCTTGCCTGCCGTCAGATCCAGTTGAAAGCCACCCAGAGAACGCAGAAATAACGTCAATAAAATAAAAATCCCTACAGCAGCAATCGATAGTACCACACTATTGGTATGACCCAGCCATTTTTTCATATTCATTACCTCCACCGTTTCCGTTCAACCACTTGGATGCTGAATAGCAAAAAGAGTACCGCCACCGTCACGTAGTACATCACATCGGCTCCATTCAGCAATCCTTTGGTGAAACTGTCAAACCGTGCGGTTAGTGAAAAAGGTTCCAGCCATTGCTGTACCGCCGCAGATGCACCCGTCTGTCCACCAAACGAATCCAGCATCCAGAACACAAGTAAAATAATAAAACTGACGACCGCTGACATCATCTGATGCTGTGAAAGCGTCGAAGCGAATAAGCCGATCGCCATCATGGCTGCGCCAAGCATAAACAGACCGATCACAGATGTTAATACCAGCGTCCAATCCAGCGACCCATAAAAGGACATCACGACCGGATACGCTAGACTGCACAGCACTAATATGAGCAACATGCCCAACGACGCCAAAAATTTACCCACGATCATTTCCGTCACACTCACAGGTGAGGTAAGCAGCAGTTCATCCGTACCTTGCCTGAATTCCTCCGCAACCAGCCTCATCGTGAGTAATGGGACGACGAACACCAGCATGGACAAGGTGTCACCGAGTACCAGCCGATAGTCCAGAATGCTAGGCTGATACATAACAAAATTGGTATAAAAAAGTAACCCTGTCAGGAGCATGTACACTGCAAGCGCAAAATACGTCGTTGGTGTCCACAGATAGGCTTGCAGCTCTTTTTGACAGACCGCGAACAAACGCCTCATGACCGATTACCTCCTGTATGCTTATCTTCTTCAGTTTTATCATCGCTGGACGCAGCTTCTCCATGCTCCACCGTGATAACCGTAGGTGCTGCAGTCTCCGAGGAATGTAGGTCTTGTACTGCTGGATCGCTGACCTGACCTTCTTGCGTCTCGCGGGTCGTTAACTGCTGGAAGATGCTTTCCAAGCTAAGGCTTTCTTTTTTCATCTCTAAAATCGGAAGCTTCGCATCAGACAGTACATAAAATAGTTCTTCGCGAAAATCCTCACCGGAGGCTCCTGTGAGTAGCAATCCGGTCATATCTGGCTCTGCGGCAGTCAGCTCCGTGTTCGCTGTAGGCAGCGTGGCCGACATAGATTCAACCTCTACTTTTCCCCAAGAACGCAGGACATCCAGCACCTGCTCACGCTTGCCTTTAACCTCCACCTTCACCTTGAACCCATCTTCCATCGAACCGCCGAGCGCGTCAGGGCGCCCATCCATGACCAGTTTGCCTTCATGGATGATGAGAACACGATTACACAAAGCATCCACCTCAGGCAATATATGCGTGCTTAGCAATACCGTATGATTTTCGCCAATCTCCTGAATGAGCTGACGAATCTCCAAAATTTGATTGGGGTCCAAACCCGAGGTCGGTTCATCCAGCACCAATAAATCCGGGTTATGAATAATTGCACCTGCCAGTCCCAAGCGCTGTTTATACCCTTTGGACAAACTGCGGACTAATTGTTTTTCCCGCCCATTCAATCCCAGTCTGGACATCATCTCTGAAATACGCAACTTCTGCTCTCTCGCAGGCACGTCCCGAATACTAGCTACAAACTTTAAATAGGATCTTACGGACATATCCTCATATAAAGGGGGCGTCTCCGGCAAATAACCGATTTTGGAACGAGCTTGTCTGCCCTTATCCTGAATCGGGATACCATCAATCGTAATCACTCCCTCGTTGGGTTGAAGATACCCTGTAATCATGCGCATCGTTGTCGTTTTACCCGCACCATTCGGCCCCAGGAAACCAACTATTTCACCGCGCTGCATTTCAAAATCCAGCTTATGTACACCCCGGTTGCCCTCATACCACTTGCTCACCTGCTGTACTTTGAGCACATATTCCACCCTTTCTTTTATCGTATTGACAAATCATATCGAACTACACACACATATTAAAAAAACTCCATAGCGATAGATTTGGAAAACCAAATCAATCTTTGGGCGAGCGCTCTCATCCTGCTACTCTCCCTCCCAAAATGTTGCATGAGTAGCGGAGCGGTCTCACTCTACTTCCTCCCACCTAAAATGTTGCAGAAGTAGCAGGTAGCAGCGAAGCGGAGGATTTGGAGCTGGAGAAGCGCCAGCGATCGGAAGCCCAAAGCCTTCGCGAAGCGGTCTCCCCTCGCCTCATGTTACACTTTTAAACTCTAATAATAACCCCCTACATATAGCTTCAGCTTAACATCACTTAAATAGAAGCTTAAAATAATGTGTCTAAAATGTGAACATGAAAATGTGCATCTGCCCTCATAAACTTGTACGGTTCGCCACGGCGTAGATTCGCATCTACTATCATTACAACGTGTGAAGGGAGTGTATAAAAAACGATGACCGTATTATTTACCAACCTAGTTAATAACGGCGACTTCGAGACTGGATCTACCCTTTTTTGGAACGCTGCAAATGTGACCGTCACTAACTTATCCGTAAAAAAGACAAACTTTTATAGTGCGATCCTGGCAGGAGGCGCAGTAGATGCATCTCTTTCCCAGGTCGTTTTTGCTTCACCAGGCGAAAGCTATACGTTAAGTCTTTCAGCTGCAAAAATAGGAAACTTGTTGATCAATCCTCAAATCAACATTTTTCTGTACTACTATGACGCAACCTTTAGCTTCCTCGGCACGGGGCTAACTACCTATTTGAGCGCAGGCACATTACCAGACGCTGTGAATGGGACATGGCAAAGCCTATACGAAGTAACAGCTCCTGTACCAGCTAACGCAGCCTATGCCTTTTTGATTATTAGTAAAAATTCCTTGGCTAACACCGCTGATGTAGCTATTGATGCCGTTGCCCTTGTTAAGGCAAGTGCAACTGGAGCTGTGGGTCCAGCCGGACCTGCCGGGCCTACTGGTGCTACAGGCGCTAGTGGCGCTACAGGTGCTACAGGGCCTGCGGGTGCCACAGGCGCCACGGGCATTAGCGGACCTGTCGGACCTACGGGTGCTACGGGCGACACTGGCGTTACCGGACCTGTCGGACCTACGGGTGCCACGGGTGACACTGGCGTTACCGGACCTGTCGGGCCTACCGGCGATACCGGGCCTACGGGGCCGACTGGACCTACTGGACCATTCGGCCTTGGATTTACCGGACCTGTCGGACCTACGGGTGCCACGGGTGACACTGGCGTTACCGGACCTGTCGGGCCTACTGGCGATACCGGGCCTACGGGTCCGACTGGACCTACTGGGCCATTCGGCCTTGGATTTACCGGACCTGTCGGGCCTACGGGTGCCACGGGTGACACAGGTGCTACCGGACCTGCTGGACCTATCGGACCTATCGGGCCTATCGGACCTATCGGACCTATCGGGCCTATCGGCGACACAGGCGCTACGGGACCCGCCGGACCTACGGGCGACACAGGACCTACAGGGCCGACTGGACCTACCGGACCGTTTGGCCTTGGATTTACTGGCCCGATTGGACCAACAGGAGACACTGGTCCACAAGGACCGATTGGACCTACCGGACCTACGGGACCGACTGGACCTACAGGGCCAACCGGACTCTAACGTTCTTTTTTCTATCACATCATGTTCAAACGATGTACCATACCTTATCGACAAAGCCGCACAGCACGTTAAGGCTTTGTCATCCTTGCCCTGCCGCAATTGCGGCAGGGCTTCTATAAATCAGACCTCTTTTAAAACCAACTTTATGTTTGAACTGCATCCTTAGATGGTTCCCAAAGGAGTGGTGCTCAATTGATCAGTATCAGCCTGTGCATGATCGTCAAGAATGATCAAAATACTATTGGCCGTTGCCTGGAATCGGTCCATCCTATTGTGGATGAAATCAACATCGTGGACACGGGTTCACAGGATCAGACCATTGACATATGTCGCAACTTTACAGATCGAATTTTTCCATTTGAATGGGTAGATCATTTTGCCCTTGCACGTAACTATTCGTTTGAACAAGCTACGCAGGAGTACATTCTCTGGCTGGATGCCGATGATATTTTGAAGGAGCAGGACGCCGTCAAGCTGCTTGAGCTGAAGCAAACCCTTGATTCCTCAGCCGTACCAATCGTGGATTCCGTGTCTATGAATTATCATTATGCCTTTGATGATCATGGCAATGTCACCCTACATTTTCGTCGAAACCGCTTAGTCAGAAGGTCAGCTGGGTTCCGCTGGCACGGAGCCGTGCATGAGTACCTCGCCGTAGACGGGAATATTCAACATGCCGATATCGCCATAACTCACACTAGAACACACACGGTCTCTCCAGGGCGAAACCTGCGAATCTATGAGAAATTGCTCGCCCAAGGTCATACCTTCTCTCCTCGTGACCTCTACTATTACGCTAACGAGTTAAGGGACAATAAAAGATATGAGCAGGCTGTGCAAGTTTACCACGATTTTCTGGATACTGGACAATGCTGGGTAGAGGACGCGATTAGTGCATGTAGCAAAATGGCCGATTGTCTACAACAGCTTGGCAAGCTGGAGCAAAGCATTACGGCGGCTCTCCATAGTTTGACCTTCGATATGCCCAGGGCAGACCTGTGCTGTCGGATGGGTCATTATTTTTTGCATAAAAATGAGATCTCCAAAGCTATTTACTGGTACGACATGGCTACCACTCTGAATCCTCCCGACACGATGGGCCCGGTACAAGACGCGTACCAAACGTGGTTTCCTCATATCCAGCTATGCATTTGCCATTTTCGGATGAAGGATTACACACGTGCGAATTGGCACAACGAGCAAGCTGCCACTTACATTCCCAACGACCCGCACGTCCTGCATAATCGACAATTCTTCAGCTCAATCCTGAATCCTCCCCAATAAAGGTGTCCCCCATACTCACCCCTCAATCTTTAAGTAAGTCAAAGGAGGAACAAGCGGAATGCAACAATCGAATCGGTACAAGATAGCTGTCTATGCCATTAGCAAAAATGAAGCCCGATTCGCCAAACGCTGGATGCACACCATGCGTGAAGCCGATGTTGTCATTGTAGCGGACACCGGCTCTACAGACGATACTGTTTCCCTGCTACGCGAAGCGGGTGCAGAGGTGCATCGTATCCAGGTAACTCCTTGGCGTTTTGACAAAGCTCGCAATGAGTCCCTACGGCTGGTCCCTGACGATATAGATATTTGTGTCTGTACGGATCTGGACGAAGTCTGGGAGGAGGGTTGGCGGTCGCGGCTGGAACGCAACTGGAAGGAAGGAACTACCCGGATGCTGTATGCCTTTACACATGGACAGCCTGGGCAAGATACCGTTTATACATGGTTCTGGAAAGAAAAAATACACACTCGTCACGGGTACCGCTGGGTACGCCCGGTTCACGAAGTGCTTGAATATATCGGGGAGGGTGAAGAACGCAGCATCCGATCCGACCAGCTCCGCTTGTATCATGATCCCGATCCGCACAAGTCACGCAGCCAATACCTTCCACTGCTGGAGCAGTCTGTGCGCGAGTTTCCCGAGGATGACCGCAACATGCATTACTTGGGGCGGGAATATATGTATCATGGCCGTTGGGACGAGTGCATTGCTACACTGCAACAACATCTTGCCATGCCGCAGGCGCGCTGGGCAGATGAACGCAGCGCTTCGATGCGCTTTATTTCTAGAGCCTATAAAGCAAGTGAACAATGGCAGGAGGCAACACGTTGGTTATACCGGGCTATTGCGGAAGCACCGTATTTACGTGAACCTTACACGGAAATGGCTCAGCTGGCCTATCATACACGGAATTGGTCCGCTGTCCATCATATGGTTGAAGAAGCGTTGCGTATTTCAACACGACCGGATACGTACATGCAAGAGGATTTTTGCTGGGACGCCACACTGTATGATCTTGGTGCCCTCGCTTGCTACGAGTTAGGCCTTTTACACAAAGCTTGTGAATTTGCGAGAAAAGCAACAGAGTATTCCCCGGAAGATCCTCGCCTCAGCCATAATTATGCGCTGATTCGAGCCAGGATTCCATAGAACCCACACCCCGTCCTGTAGGTTGAATAACTTGGTATAAGAGCTTGTGGTTGGCAAAGGAGGTTATTGAGATCAAAGTTCTATTTACTTTTTATATACCCAGCGGCGGCGTAGAAACCTTGAATCGCCAGCGCTGTAGAGCGCTCATTCAGGACGGGATCGAATGTCATCTTCTCTATTATCAGCAGGGTACAGGGATGCAAAACCTGCACGGCGATATTCCAGTGTTCACGACTTCCTCTGAAGAAGAAATTCGAAAACTGGTGGAGACTCATCGCTACGATGCAATTATCGTCTCTTCGGACTACCCTATGCTCCCCAGATTGCGAATGTTGGGCTATCAGGGGATATTGATCTATGAATCGCAGGGCTTTGGCCCTCACGAAGAAGCGGCTTGGGTTGTTGCAGATGCAGTTCCATATCTTCAAAATTACGCCGATGCAGTGCTCCTACCAGATACGACTCATTTAGTGAATCTTTTCTCCACCATGTGTCCATGGCTTAATCGCTATGTCTTTCCAAACGTGCTGGATACCAGCGTATTTAATTATGTACCTAACACTCCTCCAGCTAATCCGGTTATTGCCTGGGTTGGGCGGCTAGAGCCCAACAAGAACTGGAGGCATTTTGTCGATATTTCTTACTGGATGCTGCAGAACCGTGCCGATCTTCGAATCTGGATGTTTTATGATGAAACATTGTCACAGCCGGAGGATAAAATACAATTCGAAAAAATGCTTACTCAGCTTGGCATGTCCTCCATTATCGAGCGTTTTAAAAGTGTGCCTCATGCCAATATGCCCCTGTATTACTCCATGATTGGCGACTCAGGCGGCTACTTGCTATCGACCTCATTGGTGGAGGGATTCGGCTATGCGGTTGCTGAGGCGATGGCCTGTCGTTGCCCGGTATTAAGCTCTGATTCAGACGGAGTACGAGCATTCATCGACCACAACGAAACCGGTAAATTTTATCAGCAGGGAGACATCTTGCAGGCGATACTGCAAGGACTAGACCTGATGAACAACGTACCTCAACGCGAATCTATCCGCGAGAAAGGACTGGCGCGAATCGTTAACCTGTTGGCACCGGATAAATATGTGCGTTCCTTCAGACAGATGATGAACACGCTAGGTGTGAGGTAACTAAAAAATAGCTGACGACAACCCTTTTTATATACGGGGCATCGCCAGCTTTATCTTGCCTTTTTATTCTTGAATATTGGAATTGGAAGCTATCTAATCTTTAGTAAGCGGTCTCCTGCATGAATATCCTTGGAATCTTCAACTAAGATATCCGTGTACACGGCTGTATTGGTTACAATGACGGATGTGGTAATATCATATCCGTCATCCTTTATAGCTTTGGGATCGAATTCAACCAGCTTGTCCCCTTTTTGAATCGTATCTCCTTCAGATACAAAGGAAGTGAAATGTTTTCCTTTCAAGCTGACCGTATTAATTCCAATGTGAATGAGCAGTTCAACTCCGTCCTCAGAAATAAGCCCGATGGCATGCTTTGTCTTGAAAACGGTAACAACAGTTCCGTTAAATGGTGCATAGGCTACCCCTTCCTTCGGTATAATAGCGGCTCCCTGACCCATCGCACCACTGGAAAAAGCTTCATCTTTTACTGCGGTTAAAGGAATCAATTCACCATGTAGAGGACTGAATATCGTTTTTTCTTCCTCTTTGTTTTCATCTGCAACCTTAATTTCAGACGCAGGTTTTGCATTTTTATAGCCGAAAAGATAGGTCAGAATAAATGCGACTACAAAAGCTACAACCAAAGATATGATAAAGCCGATGAAGCCTGCGTCCATGCCTTTTGGATTAATGAATAGAGGTATACCAAAAATACCGCCTGAGGCAAATCCATATGCCGTTGAGCCGAGTAAGCCTGCTGCAGCTCCTCCTATACCTCCAGCGATCGAGGCTAAAATAAACGGTTTTTTGGTGGGGAGCGTAACCCCGTAAATAGCGGGTTCAGTAACCCCCATCAAACCCGCAATTGTAGCAGAAGTGGCGATGGGTTTTAATTTAGGGTCCCGTGATTTCAAAGCGATGGCAAAAGCTGCACCTGTTTGGGCAAACGTAGTGCAGAATAACATACCGTTAATCGGATCAAACCCGTTCGTAACTACATTATTCAAGAGAATTGGAATAAACGCCCAATGGAGACCAAAGATAATAATAGCCTGCCAGAATCCAGCCAGAACGAGACCAGCTACAGCCGGACTTAACTGGTAAATCCACATAGAGCCTTTGGCTAACCCATCGCTGATTATAGTTGCGATCGGCCCGACAACCAGAAAAACAATCGGTGATATGATGACCAAGGTCAGAAACGGCACAATGAACATTTTAATGGAGGCAGGTGCATACTTACTTATCATTTTTTCAACTCTAGCTGCCAAGAACGCCCCAATAATGATAGGTATAACAGAAGAAGTATAATTAATCAGAACGACAGGTATCGTCAAAAAGGACAGCGCCGTTTTATCCGTAAAGGCGGAAGTAATGGTCGGATACACCAAGGCGGCCCCCAAAACAGCAGACAGGTACGGGTTTCCTCCAAACTTTTTACCTGCTGAAAACCCTAGAATAACCGGAAAGAAATAAAACATAGCGTCTGCTGTCGCATATAAAATTTTATACGTGCCCATCTGATCAGTCATCCAGCCCAGGGATGTGCATAAGGCCAATAGTCCTTTTAGAATCCCCACAGCAGCGAGCACACCTACAACGGGCATAAACACACCTGAAATTACATCGACAAATCGGCTGAATAGGCTCGCTTTTTCATTTTTTTGATCGCCTTCAGCTACCTGGTCTCCATGCTTTACTCCCATCGTATCCAAAAGAGCTTCATAAACTTTGGGAACTTCATTCCCAATGACCACCTGAAATTGGCCACCACTTTCCACAACGGTAATGACCCCGTCAATCTGCTTGATCTTTTCTTTATCTGGCAATTGATTATCCTTCAGTTTAAATCTCAATCGAGTGACACAGTGAATGACACTGTTCACATTTTCATTTCCACCCACGGCATTCAATACTTCTTTGGCTGTTTTTTTATGATCCATCATGTTCACTCCTTCTTGGATGCGCTTTCTATTTTTCTATTCGTAGTCGCTGGATGTGCAATAACTGCGACAATTACGGCACTGATCCCGCCTGCAAGTTTACCCACGATCATGGCAATCACCATACTCTTGTCCATTCCTGCTATAAAGCCAAGATGTCCTCCCAGAACGAAAGATCCACTGACAGCAAAAGCAATACTGATTACTTTTCCTCTGGGCTCCATTTCTTTAACTAAAGTAAAAGTAGGAATATTATGAGCAAGACTAGCTACCAGACCCGCAGTAGCCGATGGATCTATGTTTAGCAAACGTCCTGCTCGTTCAAGCGGATTTTTAAATATTTTTGTAATACACGCAACCAACGGAAACGCTCCAGCCAATACAATAGCAATCGTTCCAACCGTTTGCACACCGACAGACAATGGAGACATATTGGGAATGATCACAAATCCAGTTAAGGTTTCGACCCCAATCGCTACCAAACCGACAAGAGATAGAAGCCGAATGCCGTTGCCAAACCACTTGAACCATCGGATCGTAAGCTCCGTAAATAGACGTAAACCCAGCATAATGATTATTGAAAGAAGCATAGGAATGATCAGATTTTTCAAAATCATCATCACGTCAAATCCGGCGGTCATTCCCCCTATGAAACAGCCAACGGGAATGGTACTGATACCGATCAAGATACCTTTTGCAAAATATGGATGATCCTCTTTTCCCAAAATGCCGAGGGCAACCGGAATCGTAAATACGAGCGTTGGGCCAAACATGGTCCCCAGAAAAACCCAGGAAAACAAACCCGCTTGCTGGCTGTGCGCCATTTCTGCCGCAAGTGCGTATCCTCCCATATCTACCGCCAATATCGTATTAGCAAAGGATGCCGGATCGGCACCCATTGCCACATATAACGGTGAAACCATGGGAATCAACCATGAGGCCAGTACAGGAGCCAAGGAAACAATCCCTATCATGACCAGAGCAAGAGAGCCCATGGTCATGAGCCCATTGTTGAAGGCTTGTCCCAGACCCCAGCGATTTCCCAAACATTGATCCAATGCACCGAGCACTAAAAAAAGAGCGATAACATACATCACAATATCGTTAATGGACATCCTGTCGCCTCTTAATACACATGAACTTTATGATTTTCTGCGCTGTCATAGGTGTCGAATACAAGCTGAAGGGTCTTGATATTGTCGTGGCCACTCGTTTGAAACTCTTTTCCCGTGTTGAGGCAATCTATAAAATGAGCCTGTAGCTTTTTATGGCTTTCCTCATAGTTTAATTCAGTCTTTTCAGCCAATACTTTTTCGACTCCCTGATTATTAATGAGAGATAGTTTACCTGTGTTATACAGTTTTAGGGTGGCCTGATCGCCTTCAATCACCAGCTGTTCTTTATGATCAGGAAGGACCTGCTCCGGCAGTTGCCCATTCAGTTCCCTACGAGTCGCCCAACTCATATCCATAAGACCAAAATAATGTTCATAACCTAACATGATAATGCCCGTGTCTTCTCCCTGTGTGTATGGGCTGACCCGCTTGGTTTCCGCATACAAACGCTGAGGTTCACCGAATAAGAAACGCCAAGTATCCAGCCAATGAACTCCCATTTCATAAAACAAGAGCTTGGGCATATCTCTGAAGAATGGCTGCGGCAGCACTTTTTCCGGAGCAAACCTCGGCGAATAAAAATCGGTATGCGTATAACGTATAACATTCATATTCCCAACGATATTCTCTGCCAGCAATTTTTTTATAATTTGAAAAGGTCCAAGCCAACGCCAATTTTCCGTCACCATAAGTCTGACTCCTGCCGCTTCAGCAATACTTACCATCTGCTCGGCTTCCTCCACTGAACGTGCAAAAGGTTTTTGGCACATAATATGTTTTCCGGCTGCGGCCGCCAGTCGAACCAGTTCCAGATGTGTCTCAGGAGGTGTAATAATGTCCACGACATCAATATCCGCTTCGCCTAGCATCTCCTCCAGGCTGGTATAACAATATTCAGTAGGGATATGGAATTGAGCTGTTTTTTCAAAAAGTAAGCCTTTATTTTGATCACAAAATCCTTTGATTTCTGCATCCGAGATAAACTGCCATGCTTTGATATGTTTCTCCGACCAATATCCCGTTCCAATAACGCCGATTTTCCACATGTTGCTTCACTCCATCCACATTCTTCTCTGTTTTTATTTCGTTCCGATGATGACAACATCACTTTCAAAGCTGTGCATGTCTATTACCGATTGATCCTCCTGAACGGACACCTCAGTTTGAGCAAACCGCTTCCCTGTTAAATCAATCGTTGTAAACTTGTAATCCTGCACGTTGATATTTAGTCGTACTTTCGTATTAAATGGGACATACAAGATCATGGAATTCTCATTCCCCGCAGCTCTGATTTCCTCTGTCTTGTTTAAAACAATATCCAACGGCTTTACGCCAATCAGGTTATACATTTCAAACAAATATTTAATAAAGGAATAATCCCATGCGCCCTCAAATCGCAATGCTGTTCTCCAATCATAAGGACTATCGAATCCTTCCCCTTCTACAATGCCGAATTTCTTTCCTTTCTTGTGCCAGCTCCAAATGCCATGCGCTCCGTAGGTGATTCCCGCCCCCCCGCCTGCAAGGAGGCTTTGCCATGCTGCTTTTCTGGCATCCAGTGCAGTGTATCTGCCATACACATTGCGGCTGTAACTAATTTGTTCATAACATGGCTCCCCATTAATGACAGGCCGTATATCTGGCTTATGATAGAAATGTTGAGCAATCTCATGGGCTACATGCTGAAACTCGGAATTATGTCCTGATTGATACATATAGAATCCAAGACCCTTGTGTTTCTCAAAGGCTGGAGGAATTTCTCTCAATCTCCCTTGAATATGCAGCGTAGTTAAGCTTGCCGGGCTTAATTGTTGTACAATTTCCAGTGCTTTTAAATAATAGGAATTGGCACGTTCGGTTGGAAAATCACTATCCCCGCTAATCAGAAAAATAGGATCAAATGGAGAAAAACGGTTTACGACATACGTTACATAGGGTTCAACGCATTCAAACGGCATTTTATTACCTTTTTGGAACATTTCAGCCCATGTATCCGGCACATAGTTACACCACAACAAGACCAGTGCCGGAACAAATCCACGCTCTATAGCCATTTTCAACATGATTTCTGCCCGATCAAAATAAGCTTCGTTTAATGTATGGTAGTCGAAACCCCCATTTTCCAGTAATGCAAACGGCTGTAGATTCAGATCCGATTCACTTGCGTCCCATTGTCGGAGCATGTTGATTTGCAACACATTGAAACCTTGCATCTTCCGATAGTCAAGATAATCGCCCCACTCCTCTATCGTCGCGTTGGTAAATACACTCCACACCGTATCTGCCAAATAAAAAAAAGGGTTTTCCTCTTTGGTAAAACTTCTTTGATTTTCAGCAATGTTTAAACTCAAATGAATCACCGTTCCTCTCTTGCTGTATGCACACAATTCTCTAAACAAAACTAAATAAAAAACTAAACTTATATGTGTTTTACGTGAAAAGAACTAAATTAAAGCGCTTTACACTTGAATATTAACATTGTTAATTATAAAAGGTCAACAAATTTTTACCTTTAGTTATTTAGTTTAGTTTAGTTTATAAGCTAAACTTTCTTGCTGAGTAATGATATAATTTATGTAGTTTAGTTCAATAGGGGGTTCCACATTGAAAATTGATGATATTGCAAGGCTTGCAGGTGTTTCTAAATCTGCTGTTTCTCTTGCTTTTAATAACAAACCCGGAGTCAGTGAAGAAACCAAGGAACACATTCTAAAAATAGCCCAAGAGCATGGATATAAACCACGCACCATGAAGACAAGCAAGGAAGTTATTAAAAATCATCATGTGATTCGTTTTGTGGCCTGTAAAAATACAGACATCGTAACAGAGCACTATGATTCACTTCCATTTTTTAATGAATTAATTCATCATATTACCAATCAGGTGAGAGAACATGGAAACACCTTGATTTTTTCGTCTTTTGATAGCCATAGCCTCGAAGAAGAATTATCTGCTTTGGAAAAAGACCAACCCTCTTCAGGCATACTTCTGCTTGGCACCAATTTAACTTCCGAGATTATTCATTCCATACAATCCATTCATTCCAATATCGTGATTTTGGATACCTGCTTTGAACACGTTGATGCCAGTTTCGTATCTATTAACAACTATCTTGGTGGATATCAGGCAGGCCAATATTTAATTCAGTCAGGACACAGAAAGATAGGATACGTACAATCCAGTACCAGAATTCTGAACTTTAAAAAACGAAAGGAAGGGTTTATGGCGGCTTTAGAGGAGCATAATCTTTCCATAGAAAATGGGCTTACATTTGATATGCATCCCATGCTTGTGATGTCACAGGACGCATTTAAAACAGCTATTCATGAATTGGATGAGCTACCTTCGGCCCTATTTTGCGAAAATGATTATATGGCGATCAGTGCCATTAAAACGTTTCAGGAGATGAACATTCGAGTGCCTGAACAAATTTCCATCATGGGCTTTGATAATATACATGAAGCGAAGGTCATTAGCCCGGAACTCACAACCATTCATGTGAAAAAGGATATTTTGGCCCGAACTGCTGTAAACTTGCTTATGGAGAGGCTTAACAATCATCAGGGGCATCATACTCAGGTTCTTGTGAATACAGAGGTTATTGTAAGAAGGTCTTGTTTAGTCACAGAATGACCTATGATCATTGGTTCATTATTGCTTACTCTCTCTATGATTTTTAGAATAAAGCCGCCATGTTGGCGGCCTTTTCTATCATCGGATTCCATATGGGATATTTCAATTTCTCGTTATTCGTTGAAATCTTCCTCTGTCAAATCCATATTTACGCTTGCAGCGGTTCGACTGCCGTCGGCCGCAGCAAAAATCAACTGAGAAGGCATGAAGTACGAAGAATCCCCGGCAGCATATACACCAGGTATGGAGGTTCTTCCCGCTTCATCCGTCTTGATCCCGCCCGACTCCGTTCTTTCACAGCCCAAATGTTCTCCAAACGGTGCACTTTGTACAAACTGGGGAGTCACAAAGCCGCCGACCCTCGGGACTTGAGTACCATCCGTAAAGCGCACATGCTCAAGCTTTCCATTATGACCGATGAACGCCGCAACAGATTGCTCCATTACCACAATTCCCTTGGATTGAAGCCGTTCTTTTTGCTCGTCCGACAGGGATTCCTGACCGTTCGTACAGACGATCAAATCCTTACTCCAGTTAAGGAGTAGTTTGGCTGTATGAAATATAGCTGCCGATTCAGAGACGAGGACAAGCGGTTGATCCCGCAACTCCCAGCCGTCGCAATAAGGGCAATTAAATAAACTTTTTCCGTATAACGGATAAAAACCTTCGATCTTGGGGAATATCTCCTTTACGCCCGTCGCCAATATCAATTTTCGCGCTTGAACGCGAAGGCCTGACGAATCAAGTACCTCAAATCCAGATTCGTTTTTTGTAATCGAAACAACCTCGGTTTGCAGATGATGGACAGACGGATAACGCAACACTTCCTCATAAGCTACACGGCGGAACTCGGCCGGCGTTACGCCGTCTCTCGTAATAAAACCATGCGACGCATGCGTAACCGCATTTCTGGGCCGATTATTATCAATCAAAGCCACACTTCTCCTTGCCCTGCCCAGCACGAGGGCTGCATTCAACCCAGCGGGCCCTCCGCCAATAATAGCGCAATCGTATAGCATAACACCCAACTCCCTTTCAAAGATATTAAAGACTCCTTATATCTGCGATAAAAACAAAAAAAATGCTTTACATAATTGGCAATCACCCTCTTTCTATATAAAGTCGCTACCTTTTAAACTTGTGTTTGCTTTTGCGCCAAATCGACCAATTTCGTATTTTTTAGATGTCGTTCCATTTTCTCCTCTGCTTCCCTCATTACAGCTTGAATCAGGCACTCCGATCCGTGGACAAAATCACATTCAAACAAAGAATTCGTACCTTCAATGGCATGGATGATATCCAAAAAAGTAATATCATCTTTATGACGGGATAGGCGATAGCCTCCATTGGCTCCAGAAACGGATTCGATCATTCCGGCCTTCACAAGCCTCGTCAAAATTTTTGAAAGATAAGTTGGTGAAACACTTTGGAATTCGGCCAATTGCTGAACACCTACTGGCTTAACCGACGAATCAGCAACGAGCATGAGCATGGTGTGCAGCGCATAATTTGTGGCTTTTGTAAATTTCATAACTACACCTCAATCAAAGACTTATTGTGTCTACTATATCGCTGAATCTGCGGGTGTGTCAAGGTCATCTAGGATTCGCACTGTTGTCAATCCTTCTTTTGGTTACGCTCTAACCATTGTATACTGTTCATCAGAAACAGCTAAGAAGGGGGCTCGTTGTGCGTATTTTTGATATTCTTCGTATATTGGTTGCTGAACAGATGGTCAAAGGAGAACACTTGGCAAATGCATTGAAGGTATCTTCTCGAACGATACGAACGGATTTAAAGGAATTGGGTGCGCTGTTGTCAAAGCATGGAGCAGCAGTTAAACCCCTTAAAGGAACAGGCTACAAGTTAGAGGTTCGGGACGAACAAGCATTTCATCATCTGCTGAAGCAATTAAAGGATGATGAAAATAATGTGCCCTATCCATTAGCGAGTTCTTCTGAAGCTAGAAATCGTTTTTTAATGAAAAAGCTGTTGCTTACTAACGCATATGTCAAACTTGATGATTTAGCCGAAATGCTGTATGTTAGTCGATCCACTTTACAGAATGACCTCAAAGAAGTACGTAAATTACTGGCAACTTACGGACTATCCCTAGAGAATAGACCCTATTATGGTATTCGAGTCAACGGTAATGAGGCCAAGCTGCGTTATTGCATTTCCGACTATATATTTAATAGGTTAGATGAAATAGGCGAGCAGCAGGTGTCCCCCCCTCCTCTGATCTCTAACGAAGAGATGGAATTCATAAGAGAAGTAATTCTGGATCGTATTGAGATCAATGATATTCAGCTGTCGGACATCGCCCTGAACAATCTGGTCATTCATATTGCTATAGCATGTAAGCGAATTCGCGAAGAAAGGTATGTATCGTATTATCCGCAAGAGATGAAAAAAATCGAAGCGCAAAAAGAGTTTAGGGTGGCGACTGAGATCGTATCCGCCTTGGAACAAAACATGAAGTCCTCCTTTCCACTTGTTGAAGTTGCGTACATTGCTGTTCACCTGTTGGGTGTAAGGACCGTCGTTAGTGCACGTATGGATGAAGTGGAGATTAAACAGATCATTGATAAAGATATTTACGAACTGACTATCGAAATACTAGACCAAATTGATCAGCAGTTGAAGATGAACATTCATAACGATCAAGAATTGCTGATTGCATTTTGCCTACACCTCAAACCGGTGATCAACCGTTATCAATACGGAATGAATTTGCGTAATCCTATGCTGGATGAAATCAAAGCCAATTACCCGCTTGCCTTTGAAGCAGGTATCATTGCTGCGGAGGTCATCAAGCAGCGGCTTCATATACACATCGAGGAAAATGAAATTGGGTATTTAGCCATTCATATCGGAGTCGCGATGGAAAGAAAGAAAATGGAGGGCGCACCCAAAAGATGTATGATCGTGTGTGCTTCTGGACTCGGCAGCGCTAAGCTGCTGTATTATAAGCTTCAATCGGTCTTCGGTTCCAGGTTAGATATCGTGGGAACCACTGAATTTTATAAGCTGAAACAAATGCCGTTGGATGCACTGGACTTTGTCATTAGCACGATTCCCATTTCAGAACCGCTTTCTATCCCCATGATCCATGTGAATACATTTTTGGGCAGTTCCGATATTACGAAAATTGAACAAGCCATTTCTGAGGCCAGACTTCCTGCTGTGCAGTATGTACGAAAAAAATTGGTCTTCCTTCAGCAGAAGTTTGAGAACAAACTCCAAGTGCTTGAATTTATAGCCGAAAAAATACACGAAGCAGATCTTGTAAAAGGCCCTCTGCTGCAATCGGTGATAGAGCGTGAAGCCGTTTCCCCCACTTCATTTGGTAACTTTGTCGCGATCCCGCATCCGATGGAACCTTTCGCAGATTCTACGTTTTGGGCCATCTGTACATTACAAAAAGCTATCGACTGGGATGGCAAGCCGGTACAATTTATTTGTATGCTCTGCATACAGCGTACCAAATCAGAAGATTTACAGACTATGTATCATATTTTGCTTGAAATTTTAAATAATGAACAGCTCGTCCAGCAGCTTATTCGCTGCAAATCGTATGCAGAATTCATAGAAGTGTTGCATAAAAATGCTTGAACATAAGGAGTATGAAGAACGATTTATTTCCGTTAAGAAGAGGAAATAATGTGTGTTATGTTGAAAGCGATTCCAAATTATAATAGCCACACGAAGGGAAGATTGAAAGGAGAGAAGATCACATGAATCATGATGAATCTACTGAACACGACGTGAACATGGAGGACATGGATGATACAGAGATTGTATTCCAAATTATATTATACGCAGGGAATGCACGCAGCTCGGCCATGGAGGCGATTGAGCTTGCAAAGGCGGGGAAATTTCGTGAAGCCAAAGAAGAATTAGCCTCAGCAAAAAAGGAACTGGTGTCCTCCCACAAAATTCAAACCAGAATCATCCGTAAGGAAGCAGCGGGTGAAAAAACAGAGATGTCCGTCATGATGGTGCATGCTCAAGATCATTTGATGAATGCCATCACCATTCGCGATATGGCCTCAGAGTTTGTAGACCTGTATGAACGCATGGATCAATTCATACCGAAATCGTAGAGGGAGGGGCGCTATCTTATGGCTTTCAAAGACAAACTGGTTGACGGCCTCACATCGGTAGCAAATGCAATCAACAATTTTAAATATATTATAGCGATCAAATCAGCTTTTATCACATTGATGCCCGTTATTATTGTCGGTGCCTTTGCTGTACTGATTTCCAATATGGTCATGGACCCGGTCAATGGTTTGGCCCATTTTAGGCCATTCTCATTCCTGGCTGAGTACAAACCGATTTTCTCAGGCATTAACTATGCCAGCTTGAATATCCTTACCATTCTGGCTGTTTTCATGATTGGTCTGGAGCTAGGAAAAATTAATGGAGAGAAAAATCTCTTCCCCGGTTTGCTTGCTTTAATCTGTTTTATCTCTGTGACACCAACCACGATAGAGTTGATGGTTAACGGTGAAATGCAAAAAGTAACAGACGTCATAGCCCGTCAATTTACGGATACCAAGAGCTTGTTTTTAGGGATTTTCATAAGCATCCTATCCGTTGAGCTATACAGCAAACTGGGTAAGTCCGACAAGCTAAAAATCAAAATGCCTGAAAGTGTTCCCAGCAATGTGGCCGTTTCTTTCTCCGCACTCATTCCTACCATTATTACGGTGACTGTCTTCTCCATGTTTGGATTCTTTTTTCATAAGTTTACGGGACTCTATCTGTACGATGCTGTCTATAATGTGGTGCAAAAACCTCTGGAGGCCGTAGTACAGGGACTACCAGGTATACTGGTGCTGATGCTGGTTGCGCAAATCTTCTGGGTAATCGGTATTCACGGAAACCAAATGGTAAAGCCCATTCGCGAACCCCTGCTGCTTGGCGCGATTACTGTCAACATGACTGCTTATGAGCAAGGACTGCCCATTCCGAACATTATTACGATGCCTTTCTGGGACGTATACATGAGTATCGGCGGTTCAGGGATTACGCTTGCCCTCTTGATTTGTATTATGATCGCTTCCAAGCGTGAAGATATGAAGGAAATAACAAAGCTTTCGCTCGGCCCAGGTCTGTTTAATATTAATGAGCCTGTCATTTTTGGACTTCCGATTATGTTGAATCCATTGATGGCTATCCCTTTCATTATTACTCCGCTCATCACAGGAACGATTGGTTACTTCTCGACGTTTCTTGGATTTGCAGGTAAAGCCGTCGTCATGGTTCCATGGACTACTCCGCCTATTATTAATGCCTACCTGTCTACAGGTGGAAGCATTGGAGCCGTCGTCACTCAGATCATTTGTATTGTGGTAGCGATTATCATTTATTTCCCGTTCGTCAAAATTGCCAACAAGCGAACGACTGAATAATGCGCTACTATAGAAATACACTAATTAATTGAAAACGCATTCTTTATACAATGAAAAGGAGAAACATGTCATGGCTAAACATACGATACAAATTCCGCCGAATTTCATCATGGGTGCAGCGGCTTCCGCCTGGCAGACAGAGGGCTGGAGCGGTAAAAAAGAAGGTCAGGACTCATTCCTGGACCAATGGTATAAAAATGACCGTTATGTCTGGCACAATGGATATGGACCCGCAGTGGCAACCGACTTTTATAATCGCTATACCGAAGATATTGCGCTGATGAAGCAGATTGGCTTAACCCATTATCGAACTTCTATTAATTGGTCCCGCTTCTTAACAGATTATGAGAATGTAGTGGTGGATGAAACGTATGCGGATTATATGGGCCGGGTCATTGATAAGCTGATTGCAAGCGGAGTCGAGCCAATGATTTGTCTGGAACACTATGAGGTCCCCGCCTATCTGCTGGACAAATATGAGGGCTGGTCTTCCAAGCATGTAGTGGAGTTGTTTGTAAAATATGCGGAAAAAGTGTTTGAACGGTACGGCGATCGGGTCAAGCTCTGGTTTACGTTTAATGAGCCCATTGTTGTACAGACTCGTGTCTATCTAGATGCCCTTCGCTATCCCTATGAACAAAATACGCGGAAGTGGATGCAATGGAATTATAATAAAACGCTGGCTACCGCAAAGTGCGTACAGCTTTTCAAAGCAAAAAACTATAGTCAGCATGGGGCTAAAATAGGCGTTATTCTGAATCCCGAAGTCACTTATGCTCGATCAAGCGCCCCTCATGACCAGTATGCGGCACATGTGTATGATTTATTTTACAATCGAGTATTTCTGGACCCGCTTATTAAAGGCGAATACCCGCAAGAATTGTTCGATCTCATGAGCAAGCATGATATTGCATTTGAAGCTACAACGGAAGAACTGGCAGTCATTAAGAAAAATACCGTTGACTACGTCGGAATCAATCTCTATTATCCCCACCGGGTCAAAGCGCAGAGTAAAGCGTGGAATGAAAACACCCCCTTTCACCCCTCTTACTACTATGAGCATTTTGATCTTCCGGGTAAAAGAATGAACAAGTCACGGGGCTGGGAGATTTATCCGAAAATCATTTACGATATGGGAATGCGCATCAAGAACGAATATCACAATATCGAGTGGTTTGTCGCAGAAAATGGTATGGGTATTGAGAATGAAGTTGCTTTCAAAAATGAGGAACATATCATCCAGGACGACTATCGTATTGACTTTATAACGGAACATTTATACTACACATTACAAGCTGTGGAAGCGGGCTCCAACTGTACAGGATATATGCTGTGGGCCTTTACAGACAACGTTTCTCCCATGAATGCTTTTAAAAATCGCTATGGACTGGTGGAAATTAACCTGGACAATGATCGAAGTCGGCATTTGAAGAAATCCGGCTACTGGTATCAAGCCGCGATCAAAGAACGCTCATTTATTGCTGATCTGGATGAAGAGTATAAGTAGTTAAAAATGAATTCTGGAGGCGCTCAAATATGAAAAAAATTATTTTGGCATGTGCTGCGGGTATGTCCACATCCATTTTGGTTTCTAAAATGAAAAAAGAAGCAGCAGCAAGATCCATAGAGCTGAACATCGAAGCCATCCCCGAAAGCACCATTAAGGAAGAGCTGGAAGGCATTACAGATTCCGTGATTGCTATTTTGCTCGGACCTCAAGTGCGGATGCGTAAAAAGGCAGTCACCGAAATTGCAGCTCCCTATGGTATTCCTGTAGATGTCATTGACACGTTGGCTTATGGTAGAGGAAACGGTGCAGCTGTCCTAGATCAAGCCTTGAAGCTGGCTGGCGAGAACCTCTAATTGCTATTCAAATGAAAAAGAGGCTGAGAGTTTCCTCAGTCTCTTTCTTGAGTTGCGCGCTCTTTATCACGACATATCTTCTTTGCCTGAGCCCATACTACTCACATACGTTTCCTGTAATCCGGCAGAAATGCCGTATAGCGGTTCCCAACGAAGCCAATGTCTGGCGACTGCGTTACTAAGACAGCTATGGTGAATGTCTCCAGCTCGCGCTGGTGAATACACAGGGCGGACAGACGAACCATGCAGCTTCAGTAAATCGTAGGCCAGTCGATTGATGGACGTCGTTCGTCCCGTACTTACATGCACCGTGCGTTGATCCGCTGCGTGGATAGCCGCCATATTCGCTCGGACTACATCCTTGACGTACACAAAGTCACGAGTTTGCGTCCCATCGCCGTGAATGAGCAAGGGGCTTCCTTTTTTCAACCGCTCCATAAAGAGAGCAACTACACCCCCCTCTCCCTTCGCGGCCTGACCGGGACCATACACATTTCCATAACGTAAAATCGTGTAGTTCATACCGTACAGCCGATAAAAAAGTCGAATATACGATTCTGCGGTCAGCTTGGACAGTCCGTAGCCTGAAATGGGCTCCACGGGATCGTCTTCCTGAATACATTGCTTTTGCAACTCTCCATATACACCGGACGTGGACGCAAATATAAATTTCGACACACCCGCTTCATGACAAGCCTGCAACAAATGAATCGTCCCCAGCACATTCACATCCGCGTCCTCATCGGGTTGATGGATGGAATGCTGCACATCCGCCTGTGCGGCCAAGTGAAACACAATATCCGGACTTTCCCGAATTAGCAGCGTCCTAGCTTCAGAGCTGCGAATATCCGCAATATGCATGACCGCGCGCGGGTCCACATTTGCCATATTCCCGGTCGTCAGATTATCCAGCACATGTACTCTGATGCCCGAATCAGCAAGCGCACGTACCAGCTGAGAACCAATAAATCCGGCTCCCCCGGTGACCAAAGCCTTCACTAGCTCACCCTCCTTTTGAACCGAAGCATATGACTTCCCTTCGCATCATGTTATGCGACTCCCTATAGCTTGGCGCAGGCACACGCACAGTCCGAAGACAATCTTAGTGTGTCTCTAGAATCTCAGCACCTCAGACATGCAGTCTCACATTTTCCAGCATATAACGCCACATCTCATCCTGACCGTTCCATATATCCTCAGGCGGTAGCTCCACTGAAACCAGCCGCTCCAATCCCCAATCCAGCTCCGTCACACCATCAGTCCCTGTATAATCCACGTATAACAAGCGAAAATCATGTGTAATCCTCTGTAATAACACATCATGTAGCTCCACCGCTTGCTCCCGACTGCCCCCAAGACGAACCAGTAGCAGACGGGACGCAAGTGTGAATTGATCCAGTAGACGTGCAATGCGGCGATTAAGCGTCGTTTTGAATACAGGGTAGGAAGTCAGCTGCTCAGGTGTATTCTGGCTAACCGGAAAATGGTGTGCTGCTGTAATCCCATAGGATGCATCCTCGACCATGAGGTTATGTTCGCCGTAATCATGCCCCGTGACACGTAGACTGTCAACATCCATAAAACCGGCAAAACGGGCGTCCAGCAAGCGACTGATCTGTGACAAGTTACCGGAAATCATCCAATCCAGCGGGCCCGCATAGGGACGCAGTCCGTTTTTATCCAGCTGAATGGAAGGCAAGCAATGTCCTCCCAGACTGAATATAGCATCATAATCCCCCTGCAACCGCTCAAGCACGACGCCCTCCCCTTTCCGAAGACAAGGTCATCCCTTCAAAAAGGGTGCGCCAGTGCGGATCACTCTTGTAATTCCATACATCGGCAAAAGGCATTTCCACCGCGCATACATGCGGAAGTTGCCAATCCACCTCCGTCAACTCCGTTACACCGGAACAATTCACCACCAACAAACAAAATTCATTCGCTACCATGCCCGACAAAATACGTTTCAGTTCCTCTACTTCTTCATAGGTTCCCAGCATACGGACGAACAAGCTGCGCTTCGCCGTTTGTATTTTTGCAAAAAAACGTTCAATACGACGGTCTATCTTTTCCTTGAACTCGGGATAGGTCACCAGATCTGAGGACGTATTGCGCTCCTGCGGAAAATCATGTACCGAGATCACATTATAAGCGATATCTCTGACCATATAATTCAGTTGGCTCGTACCAACGACACTCAAATTGGGCAATTCCATAAATCCAGCAAACCGATTTTCAAGCAAGCGGTTCACATCAGACAGCGTGTCAGACATCATCCAATCCAGTACCCCGGCAAACGGCCGCAAACGGTTCTTTTCCAATTGAATGGCAGGTGTACAGTTTTGTCCCAGACTGAAGACCGCTTCATATTCCCCTGCCAGCTGTGCGAGTCTCATAGCCGTGCCTCCTTTTTTTAATACGATCCTTCCCTCAAAGCCTCCTCGCCCCTTCTTCTGTAGTCGAAAAGGGACTTCAGGCCGTAGTTTGTTCCACTCTACATTACATGCACAGCACGGCGAAAAGGGTTGGACACCGATGCGCTTTTTGTCAAAGAGGCGTACAACTATCCAGTCCAATCCCGGCTATTTTTCATATCATGTTAAGGCTGGTAACCTAACGGAATTCAAGGAGGCATCATCATATGTCCGTGTTTCTTTTAACCGTCGATCACCATCTCGCTTACCACAGCGCCCATATACAAAGCTGCCATGTGACCTTTTTCAATCGTGAAAAGAGAGCCGTCGATGTGTTGCTGGAAATGGGAAATGATAGTGGCGTTTTCCGACGGCAGCTCCTTCGATTGAGCCCTTCTCCCGAAGCTGGCTCTGTGCTAGAACTCAAGGATATGGAGGCAGCCCAAAATCCGTTTTATCTGCGAGTGGTCACAAGTATTTACAACCCGGAAACGCTGTTTATCCTGGCTGAATTTGTGGAAAACGGGAACGTTGTCGCTAAGCGTACAGCCAGTCATTTTACCGTGACGCCCTAATGAACGGGCAGAGGAGGAAGAAGGTATGTTGAAATATTCAGTTCAAAATAAAGCTGAGGCAGGCACATATGCACTGCCTTTTCAGGTTACCGATCAGGAGAGCGTACTCTCTACATTGATCATTCCTGCTAGTGAATCTGAAGGACGTATTGTCATTGAAGTCTCTTTGGCATGGGAAAATCCGCTACTCAACTGGGATATCGGGGAGCTGGATATTCGGTTGCGTCGCAACGATGAGCGGGGACCTATGCTGGATTGGTTGCAGGATTCCTGTTATCAGGAGGGATTTGCCGAGTTAAGCTATGAGGAAACGGGAACACAGGGACAGCCTTATGTATACTGCCTGACCGTACAATCAGCCGACCGCCGTGCTGTTGTTACGGGACCACTCATGGTTCGAGGCTCGGTGTATGTAGATTCGATGGACGAAAACCCGGATGGACAATGAGCTGAAATAAACTAAAGGCAGGTGGGAGTTTTAAGCCCGACCTGCCTTTTATAGGGTCTGTATTCTCATGGAGCGGATTGTTTCAGACGTTCCAAAATGTCAGCGTCCGGCAGCTTATAATCTTCCGGCAACGAAGTGTTAATTCGGTTCCATATTGCGTAATCGACCTTCAGATCTGGGTGTGACTGCTGGATTTCAAAAATACGGTTGTACAAGTCCCCAACGACAGGAAAAGTCATGCTCTCCCTCCTAACTGTGGAATCAACGTACTCAACGTACTTGATTCAGCGCTTGCCCATAAATATTCACGAGCCGTTCAATCATAACATCCAGAGACCAATGCGCCGTCCCCCATGCTTTGGCACGTTTTCCCATAGCTATCCGCACTTCATCCTGAGCCAGCAAATGCTGCAAATGAGCTGCTAGTGTTTCCACATCACCAACCGGGGAGACTAGTCCGGTGTGTTCATGCTTCACCATTTCCGGCAATCCGCCTGCATCCGATACCACTGCCGGAAGCCCCATAATCTGCGCCTCCATGACCGAAAACGGCTGATTGTCCTGTATGCTTGGATGAACAAAAAGGTCCGCCAGTTGCAAAAGAGCAGGTACATCTTCACGATGCCCCAGAAAAATCACATCTTCCTCCAGCCCTAGCTCCTTCGCCTGTGTTTGAAGCTCTTCCCTTTTATCTCCCTCCCCGACAATCCAGCAAACCCAATCTGTACGACTTGCTTTCAGCAGGCCAAGAGCGCTCATTAAATAATGCAGCCCTTTGATATAGACCAGCCGTGAAGGACAAATGATAACTTTTTTCCCCTCAGGTCGTACCATGTCCGTTCCCCGGGCGTGGACTTTCCAGAAGTGCCCGGTATCCAATCCGTATTGGAAAGTAGCAATCTGCTGCTCAGGCACTTCGAACTCATGCACAAGCGTCTGCTTCATCCATTCTGTAGACGTAATGGTAATATCCGCGGATATAGCGCCATAATGCTCCAGCGCCCAATAATATTTCCACATTAGCGTCTCGCGGTAACCCTCCTCATGATCTCGCTCCAGAGCCATCATGACTTCACGAGCCAGCGAGCCATGAATATTCGCTACCAACGCGCTGTCTTTGCGTTTGACCCGACTTAGAGCACGCGTGGCTATAACATCTTGCGTATGAATCACATCATACTGCTCGACCCCGAAATACGCTGCCGCCAGCTCCATACAGTATCGATCCTTTTCCACCGTTTGCACCCATGAATCCAAATGTAATACAGGGACAGCCGATTCATTCAGCTTCGTATGCAGCAGGGGCAGCAGTTGATCCTTCAGCAGCTCCCTATCTTCAAAAACAATATGGTATTTGGGCGTATCCGGTCCGTTCCCCATCAAGTCTACCGTGTGGCCCAGTAGCTCCAGTCTCCGTTTAATTTGCATCATAAAGGGCCATACGCCACCCAAATGAGGAATCGGCCAGTACGTAGCCAACAAAATTTTCAAAACAGCCTCACCTCCTCTGTCTCGTATGCTGAGCTACATTCCGTTACTTCCATAAATTTGCTGGAAACCCGATAACGCATCTGTCCAGACCGCAAAAAATCCGTTATTCGGCACGATCGTTACATCAATAAAATTACCGATTGTAACGACTGGAACCGGGCTAATCCCGTTAGGATTAAAGGAGCTATCTGTTATTCTGAGGTTCGTAAATGTAATCCCTCCGTTCGTTGATTCGGCCACAAATACGTCTAATAAAGAGGTCGTTATTTGATTCGTATAATATACGATCTTAATCACGCCGGTCACAGGCGAAACATCAATAGCAGGGAAAAAATGCTGTGCGCCTGCACTAGCCCCTGTCACCGATTGCGGCGCAGTCCAGCTTAATCCACCATCCACCGACCGGGCGAGCAGTACATCCGCATACCCTGCCCGATTATCCTGCCAGACCGCATAAAGTGTTCCCTGATTCGGGCTAGTAGAGCGATCCACCGCAATATTGGCCATCGGTAGCACATTGAAGCCAAACCCGGGCACGGGCAACGGACTCGGAACTGGGACAACAGAAGATACAGGCAGCGAAGAACTGAACGCTGTCCCCCCATTGAAGGACACAATGACCTGATATTGGTTAACCGGATTCGTCACAATGTACCCGACATAAATGACCCCTGTAATGCTCACGGTGATTTCCCCCCGCGTAATCTGATTGGAGCCAGCGGTGAGCACCACGGGTGTATCCCACGTGATCCCTCCATCCTGTGAACGTTGGAAGAACATGACTGATCCGCCAAAAAAATCAGGATTGTACTGATGCGTATAACATAAATAGATGTTTCCGGTATAGGAGCTAACCTGAGAAGTATCGAATTTCACGCTGACCTCCACATTGTTGACAAATGTCCCATACCCTCGCTCGGCAATCACAGGCGGATCAAATGTATTACCGTTGTCTCTGGATACATAAGTGGCGATGGTACCGCTCAAACCGTCTGCGGTAAATACGTGACAGGCTATGACAAACAAGTTAGGAAAACCGTAGCTGACGCTATGGGATTCCGCTCCTACATAGCCGGCTGGCAGCGGTAAAATCTGCTGTGTGAAGGAGACACCGCCGTTACCTGAACGGTATACCGCTGTCAACGGCGGCCCTGTCGTAAAATCGATAGCCGCAGACACAATGGTGCCGTCGAGCAGGTTGAAAGCTACACTCGGCTCCTGGGCCAGCCTTCCGTTAGGCGTAAGCTGTACGTTCGGCATCAGGCTCCACCTCCTGGCACACCGGCAAAAATGGTCAAACTGCCTGTGCGCGTATCCGTCCAGACAGAAATGTAGCTATTCGGCGGCGAAATGGCGACATCAATATAGTCGCCGATCAGCTCTGATTCGCCTCCACCGACATTCGGATTAAAGGAGGTCGTTGTGAGACGACTGTTCGTAAAGGTGTTGCCGCCATCGACAGATTCGGCGGCGAACACATCCAGATTAAAGCCGTCCAAGCGATTGGTATAGTACACGACAACGACCAGTCCCGTCTTGGGCGATACCGCAATCGCAGGAAAGAAATTTTGCGAGCCAGGCGGGCTGTCCGTCACAATGATCGGAGCACTCCAGGTACCGCCAAAATCACTTGATTTGGACAACAAAATATTGCTGTATCCCTGACCAAAGTCCTGCCACACGGCATATAGCGTATTTGTTGTGGAAGGCACACCCGAGCAGTCCGCGGCCAAGCTAGGGAAATTCAATATTCGAAAGTCATAACCAGGAACGGGCAAAGGATTGGGCACCAGCGTTATATTGGATACCAGTATATCCCCGCTGAAAGTTGCCCCTCCATCAAAGGAGCGTCGGATAAAAAAAGCCGGTGTTTGCGGCCCCGTACGAATCCAGCTGACATAGACACTTCCAAATTTGTCGACCGCAGGCTCAGGCCGCTCCGTGGAGGATTGGATATTGGAGAGCATTAACGGTCGGTCCCAAGTTAGTCCTCCATCGGTGGAACGCTGGTAGAAGGCTGCAGATTGAGCATTAAAATCCACATTATATTGGCGGTTATACGTGACATAGACGTGCCCGAGATAGGGACTTGCCCCCGCATTATCCGTCGTAATATTGGTCCAGTCATTATTAATGTAATCTCCAAAACCCGGATTAATGACCACTGGAGGATCAAAAGTGGCTCCATCGTCCGTAGAGCGATAGATCACGATAGCCCCGTTCTCATTTCCCGGAAATACATGCGCCGATACGATAAAAATATTCGGGAACAGATAGGCTACCATTCCTGCCTCTGCCCCTGTATATCCTGGTGGAATCGGCAATAAAGAATCCGTCCAGTTCGCCCCGGCGTCCAAGGAACGATACAGTCCAATCAGCGGAGGCCCGCTACTAAAGTCAACAGCGACAGCCACAACAATATTCGGATTTAACAAATTAACGGCGACACTGGGCTCAAATTTAGGCAAACCGCTGGGTGTTACCTGAAAATTAAAGGGCATCGTGAGCATTCCCTTCATTATATAAATGGACATGCCTGAAGCGGTTCTATTAAAATGTACTTTTTTTCGGCATAGCCTACAGACAACCATACAGGCTTTCTTTCCAATAGATTCATAGTATAGAAGCATCCCTTCAGGGGTTTTCCAATATTCTGTTTTTTGAGAGGATGATTCGCTTGGCTTTTACAACCGGATATATGACCAACACTAGAGATTTTGGTACTGCCTGCTCCAATGTCGTTGTAAATTTGGTCAACGAGGATACCGTGAACGCGGCAACCGTGACCATCCAAATTTTTTTCTCGCTTGTACCGGATACTAAGATCCCCTTATACGTGACATCAGTTAACTTACCTGCAAACTCCATTGCCCGACGTACCTTCTTTATACAAGGGGTACTTGCCTATGAGGTGCAATACAACGTAGTCTCCGCTGCACCTACCAGTGTTGTGCTTTCCAACTTCGGACTGGATCAGTTCGGTAATGTTGTACAGGAGCATCGTGTCCTTCAGTCCGAGCTGACCACAATCCCGGCACTGTCTCCTGTTGTTTAAAAGCCGCCCTGTTCCAGTGCCTGATGTAATCTGTAGGTGTAATACACGTAATTCCATTCCGGTGGTATGGACTGAACCCCTCGGCCGCTACCGATGGTTGAATGGTCATCTGTATAGTAGGAAAAGGCATGTGTATCCTGTAATGGGCGCAACAAATCCGTCAGATATAGCAGATCCGTCACGGCAATATAAGGTTTGACACCGAAGCATACAACAAAACGGGTCGTTGTTTCACCAATCGCCTGAACCAGTGCTTCCTGGACCGAATAATGCTGACGTGGCGTTACGATTAACCGAGGATCGGGCATCATCGACAGGAAAGCGGCGGCTCCCTGTTCTGGCGTTAAATCCAGCAAACGTACCACAGAGTTACTGTAGTGCTGCTCCAATAAGTTATCTAGCAATGGCTCAGCTTGAGCCATATCCGTGACAGGCATTAAAATCGTCATCTCAAGTGGGATACCTCGGCGGGCTCTCGCCTCATGCTTGGCGATTTGGAATGCGTGCCGCCAGCGTCGGTGCTCCTTCTGGCTGTGCAAGCCAGCTGATACACTGAATGTGGAATTCACCCGGTAATCCATCAGGATCTCCGGGATGAATTTCATGCTGCACGTCTCGGTCAGCCGCAGCCAATAATCATAATCCTCCACAGGCTGCAGCCGATAACTCCCAATTTGACGTGCATATTTGCTTTTGTACATAAATGAAACCCCAACAATGCTGGCGTTCAGCAATTCGTGATGTGGCTGACTTTGGTACCGGATCAACGCCTGTTGATGCTGCTCGTCATACAACGGGTTCCCATATGCGTCAACCTGGCGGAAGGTAGAGTACACAAGGCCGAGTGAGTCTAGCCCCTGCTCCAGCTCCTGCCGCAATCGTTCTATAAAGGAAGCATTATAAACATTGTCGCTGGATACCCAGGTCACATACTTGATCGCAGGATCTTTAAACAATTCATCGAATCCCCGGTTAAGGGCGTGGGATACTCCTTTGTTCTGAGGGAGTGTAACCAACTGAACGCGCGGATCTCCCATTGCTGCGTGGAGCGCTGGCCCCACCATTTCCGGCGCTCCGTCAATAACAATGATGAAGCGAAATGCCCTGTAGCTCTGGGCTAGTACGGATGAGATCGCAGCTTGCAGATAGCCGATATCCTGTTTGTACAGTGGCATAACAATCCCCGTATCTACCATATCAATCCCCCCTAACAGACTTTCGACTTCATGAGGATAAACCGCTCAATACCTGACTGAAGCGATCTCGATAACGTGCCTGGGTGATGTTGTACTCCCGCTCCACAGCGGGCCAATGTTTTTTGGTTCCCATTTCATCATGCCAGCGGTAGTTAACCAAGGACTCGTTCAGAAAAGGAAATGGATATCCCGCCAGCATCACTCGGTACCACATATCCAGATCATGTGTGTACGGCAGCAGTTCATCAAACAAACCGATATGTGCAAACAGCTCCTTTTTAAACATAACCGTGCATCCATTGACCGGATTTCCTTGCTGAAAAAAACGATAAAACTCCGTCATAGACGGAAACACGGCGGCTGCCTGGTAGCTTGTGACTTGGCTGTATTGATTGATGAAATTGAAATTGGTATGGGAGATGTACGCACCGTTTTCCACCATAAAAGAAACCTGATTATTAATTTTGTCCCTATGATAGGTATCGTCGGAGCTGAGCCACGCAATATATTCGCCGCTGGCATGCCGGATACCATGGTTCAGGGCGCTGGCTGTTCCACCGTTGGATTTGCCCAAATAATGTATATACGGAAGATAGGCCTGAAGCATATCAACATGTTCCGTGGACCCGTCATCGACGACAATAATCTCAAGGGGCCCATAAGTTTGCTCTAGTGCACTTTGCAAAGCCTGATCCACATATGCACAGTTATAAAAGGGAATGACGATTGTTACTTTCGGTCTCATATCGTTCCTTCCTTTCCGGCTCGGCGGTATTGAATCATATCCTCCAGAGATTGCCCCAGCTGTATGGTCGGCTTCCAGCCCATGTCCTCCAGCTCTTTCGCACGGTATGCCTCGGTGGATGCTGACTCTGCCACATCCCCCCATTGTATGGGAATAGATGTTTTGGCCAGCGCAACCATACGTTCTACGATATTGCCCAGTTCCACAATGCGGCCTGTGCAGACCGAGTACACTCGGCCTGGCACACCCTGTTCCAATAGCACACCGTATGCGCGAACGGCATCACGAACGTCGAGGAAATCACGTTGCGCATGTCGGGAAGATACCCGGAACGGGGCAGTTTCAGTTACGGACTGCCCTTCCCTACGTTCCGTCTGAACGATATACCCCGCGAGTAATGCACAAAATCCGGTAGATGGACCCGGACCGATCAAGTTGCAAGGCTCTGCCAGCATGACGGATTGTTCGAACAGCGCGCCCCACGAGAGCGCGACTGCCTCTTGAAGGCTTTTGCTAAGGCTGTATGGATGCGTTGGATGATACGGAGCCTGCAAAGCCGTCTTTAGCCGAGAACCCGCCACGACAATTCTGGCTTTGGGGAAAGGTCGTAGTACATCGAGCAGATACAGGGTGGACAGTACATTGGATTCCATGTATAGCAGGGGACTCTCCCAAGATTCAGGGACGGAATTTTTACCACCCAGGTGAAGCACATAGTCCGGAGCAATCTGTCTAATTACTTCGCCCAGACGTTTCTTGTCGAGCAAGTCACACACATAAGGCGTAATACAGTTGCGGGTCTTTGCCTCTGGGCTGTTATTTTCATCATCGCGAGCCAGTAAGATCAGTTCTGAGACGGAAGCAGCAGTACGAGTCAGCGCCGCTACCTCCCAGCCGAGCTTTGCAAAATGGCGGCAGGCATGCATCCCGGTATAGCCCGCCGCTCCGGTAATGACTATGACAGGCCGACGTTGTTCCGCTGTGCTTCCGTCCATTCCAGCAGCTCCTTCAGCATGATGCTGTAGTGAGGAACATCGTAGAGCAGATCGGCCCGGGTAGAACGAAGCGTCCGGTCCTGCACCGGCTCATCTTTCGGCACGATCCGAATATCCCCCCTATTCCAGATGTCTTTGAACAGCAGCAGCAAATCATGCTTGCTGATCGGTTCAGGGTGAACCAGATGAATGAGTCCGTCCAGCGGCTCATTCATCTGCACCTGTATCGCCTTTGCTAATTCCAGCGTCGTAACCCCGTTCCAAAAGACCCGGCGATACCCGTTAACGTCTCCGCTCTGCTGCAAGAACCAGTGCAGCAGACCAATGCCACCGGGCCGAATTTCCGGCCCGATAATGGAGGTACGGATAGTCAGATGCCCTGCGGCCTTTACTTCTCCGAGTATTTTCGTCACAGCATAGGCACTTGTCCCATCGGGTTGATCCGTCTCCTTATATAAACCAGGTACCCGATTTCCTTCGAATACGCAATCCGTGCTGATATGAACCAATCGGGCACCGATACTGTCCGCTGTCCGCCGGAGAAGATGTGGCAGTAATCCATTGATTTGGTATGCTGCAATCTGATCCTCCCCGGCATGCTGATTCAGTACGCCCACCGCGTTAATAATAACGTCCGGCCGTACACTCCGTACCAGTTGCTCCACCATAAAGCTGTCCTTTACATCCAGCAGCAGACCACCTTTATTTTCGGGATCACGGGTGGTGTAGAACACGTTATACCCGCTCTGGTTTTGGAAATACTTCACCAGAACATGGCCCGCCATGCCGTTACCACCCAAAATAAGCAGCTTCATTTGATGAACCCCCCGCTTTGGAGAATGCTGCGAATCTCCTCTTTCGACATCAAATTAAACTCCGAACTGAAGCTGCTGAATGACACGGGAGGGCACTGATTATAGCGGTCCTTTAATTGAGGAATATTCAGCGTTGGGAGAATGACCAAATATTGCTCGTCATAGACTACCGTCGTCAGGCTTTCAAAGTCGCTCATCAAAATCTCATGAATTTTCTCGCCGGGACGCACACCTTTTTCTACAATTTCTACGTTTTCCACACCTGAATCCTCAATGAGCACCTCAGCCAAGTCCAAAATACGGCAGGTTGGCATGGTCATGATAAAAATTTCCCCGCCGACACTTTCCACCGAGGCTTTGAACAGGAGACTGATTGCATCACGCAAGGTCAGGAAGAAGCGGGTCATGTTCATATCTGTGATCGAAACCTTGCCCTTTTGACGAATCTGGCTTTGGAACAGATGCACCACACTTCCGTTTGTGCCCAAAACATTACCGCCACGCACCGTTACGAAACGTGTATCGCTATTCAGCAGATTGGCGTAAACAATCAGTTTTTCTCCTATTGCCTTCGTCATGCCGTAAAAATTGGACGGATTCGCGGCCTTGTCAGTCGATATATAAATGACTTTCTTGACCTGATTAACGACAGCGGCCTCAATTACGTTTTGGGTGCCTACGACATTGGTTTTGAGTGCCTCGTAGGGCTGATCCTCACAGACGGGTACGTGCTTGAGCGCTGCCAAATGAAATACATAGTCCACTCCTTGACAAGCGGTAGTCAGCGCATCCTTATCCCGAATATCTCCAATACAGAAGCTGAGTCGTTCATCCTCAAACTGCCTGTTCATGGCAACCTGACTGGATTCTCCACGTGAAAAGATAATGACCTCTTTGGGGTTACGCGGCAGTAACTGGGTAACCAGCTCATGCCCCCATGAGCCGGTACCGCCGGTAACCAAGATACGTTGGTTTTCAAACATGCCGTTTCCCTCCAAGCAGAAATTTAACTACCTTATCCGACACATCTTCCGCCAGATAGCCCGCGGGACATTGCCACTTATGGGTCATCCCGGTCATTATGGCTACCGCGTTTGCTATAACCTCGCCATCAAGGCCGGACACGATATTGCTGCCGCAATCTACCGTTTCCGGCCGTTCTGTCGTCCGGCGCATCGTAACCGTCGGCACCCCCATGACACAGCATTCTTCCTGTACGGTACCACTGTCCGTCAAAGCGCAGCGGGCATGCCGCTCCAGCAGAACGAAGTCAAAAAAACCGAACGGTTCGTGAAATTCCACTAGCGGATCAAGCTGGATCGGCGGATGGCTTGCGATCCGGGCGGCAGTGCGGGGATGAATACTGCAAATGACCCGCTGCCCGAACTGCTGGGCTACCCGGTTAAGACCATCTAAAATAGCCAGCAAATGCGGTGGATGGTCGACATTTTCGGCTCTGTGGGCAGTGACCAGAAAATATTCTCCCGGCGACAGTCCCAACTTTTTCAAAATCCCACTATCGGTTACCTCTTTCTCATAGTGCTGCATTACTTCGTAGATCGGATTTCCAGTCAGTATGATTCGTTGGCTGGGAAAGCCTTCGCGTAGCAGATGCTGCTTGCTTTGCTCCGTATAAGGCATATTAATACTAGATATCGCATCAATGACACGCCGATTCTTCTCCTCCGGCACATCCAGATCATAACAGCGGTTCCCCGCCTCCATATGCACAACCGGGTAACCCATACGTTCCGCAAGCAAGGCGCATAAGGCGCTGTTCGTATCACCGAGCAATAACACATGATCGGGGCGTTCCTTGTTTAAAATATCCTCCATCTGCGAGTACATGACGGACAACTGTTTGCCCAGTGTCCCCGCTTTCTCCTGAAGTACATAATCCGGGGCACGCAGTCCCAGCTCGCGAAAGAACTGCCCGCTCAGGCTTTCGGTGTAATTTTGGCCCGTATGCACAAGCACATGTTCATCTGCATAGCGGTCCAGCTTCGGAATGATCAGGCTGAGCCGTATAATCTCCGGTCTTGTGCCGAGCACGGTCAATATTTTCATGGTTTTGGAACCCACCTTTGCTGTCGTTGTTTCATTGAATTGTGGCGTTCAATGAATGATAGCCATCCAGCAGACTGGCTGTGCTCCAGCTTAACGTTCATCTCAAAGGTCCGGCGTAGATTCACCCGGACCGTTGTTTTGTATGCTGTCCAGTCTTGAGTGTGACTCGCTTCTGCTTGTGCGCGTTATGTCGCCGTGACTGGTGCTTGAATTTCCGCTTGAGCTTCTGTCTGGACTTGGTTTTCGGATAAAGTCCCTTCGACAACGGGGACCCGTGAATTTTCTTAAGGCGACTCTTGCCGCCGCTTCTTTTATACCTGCGATTCCGCAATCTGGTACGCTTGCGGCCCTTTGGCCATCTCGCCCGAATACTACGCTTGCCGCGGGGCAATTCGGGTGGTGACTCAGGTAAAGGGGGTGCTGGTTGTGGCAAGCCCTGAATGGCTGCATATTCGATTGGCGGCAGACCCAGCACAGGCAGCTGACACACCACCGATTCGGGAAATTCTCGAATCGTGCTGGTATAACCCTCCGGTATAGCGGTGACCTGACGCAGCCCTTCGCCTTCCCTCGTCCATACAGGTCCACCCGGCTGCTGAATCAACGGAAACCAATGCGGATGATGACATACCCATTGACTGACCATGAGGTGCATACTGCTTCGGTAGGAATCAGGTCCGTATACACGTGTAGCCGCACTGTTGTTACGCACACCAATCCGTTCCACTTCCTCGGGATGATCGAGCAGATAGCCCACTTTTTGCGCCAGCATATCGCTGTTGCCCGGCTCTACCAAAAAATCTGTATTTCCGGTCGCCTCCATCAATTCCACAAGTCCACCCTGCGCAAAGGCTACCACGGGCTTACCGTAAACTAGCCCTTCCAGGGCGGTCAGGCCAAAGCCTTCCTCCACCATACTTGGGATCACAACAATATCCATTGCACTATAGGCCGTTGACACGGATTCCTCGAATGAATTGAACTGGAAGCGGCGGCTATAACGAGATTGGCGGATTAAAGAGACACATTTTACGTAATATTCCGAGTCCACCGAGCTGCCGATGATCCAGAAACGACACCGCGAATTGGTTTCGCACAGCTTTAGAGCCATTTGGACAAAAGGTAACAGCCCTTTGGCTTCGTAGATAAAGGAAGAAATATAACCAATGCAAATATGAAAATCCCGCAGCCCCAGTTTTTCACGTTTTCTTTTCCGTTCCAGCACATGCTCTTTGGGAGACGGCATATCCATATCCCGGCAGGGAGACAACACCGTATGCGGACGTGTCAGTCCCCCACCATGCAAAGGACGCATTACAGCTTGCGAAATGCCGATGACCCATTGGCTATAGCGCTCAATGATAGAAACGGAAACTGGCGTATGCGCATTCTGGTTAATGACCTCGGTTATTTTCCAGATCACCGGAATATTGAGCTCTTGGGCAGCCATTGCAGGCATGACGTTCACACAGGTATTGACCAGCACCACATCAGGTCGAGCATGCCGAAGCATCTGGAACAACGGCGCATACGCCACATGGGTCCGCAAATTCTCCGCATCCTGCGCCAATCCCTCATATGGGGTATACATGCCATGCAGCATGAACAGATTCTGTGTCAGAACGGTGATTCCGCGCTTGCGGGCCATTGAGGTCAGCCGCCCTTCACCAGGCGTTACGAGAATACAATCGAAGTACGTACGCATGTCTAGACAAAATTGCAATAGCAGCTTCTCTGCCCCCGTAATACTGCGGACGTTGCTAACATGGCTGAATAGCATCATTTTCGGCTTGATCGGAGTTCACCTCCTTTAAAATAGCAACCATCGGACGTGTGAATCACCTTATGGAAATATGACCGACAACAGTTGGTCAATCCGGTGACCATACGTGTGCTCCCGCAGGGTTCGTTCCAGAGCACGCAGGGCAATCTCATGGCGCTCTTTTTCATGCGTCAAATAAAACTCAACCTTCTCCAGCAGTTCCTGCTGAGAGCTGTAGGTCTCTATCTCTTCCCCCGGCTTGTAAAAACGAGCCAGATCATCTCTTGTATCTGTCAGTTGCAACGTGCCACTGGCGGAAATTTCAAACGTGCGCGGATTGGGCGAAGCCCCCGGAATTTTCAGTGAGTTGTTGTTCACTGAATCATCCTGATGGGAACGATGAAGATTAATTACGATTTTGCTGCCGTTATACGAATCATTGGTCTCGACCGGAGACATCCAGCGACCCAGCTCAATTTTGTCACCATACGACTGATAATCCGGGAGACGATCCCACCAGATTCCGTTGATTTTAATGTTACGGGCCATGAGTTGCGGCATAATCGGATTGAAGAAATAGATGCGGTTCCAGTAGGCTGAGCCTGTAAACCCAATCTCACGTCGTACCGAAGCGGGCGAGCTGAGGGGAAAATAGTGAGTCAGAAATGCTCCAAAGGGCAAATAGTGCACAGACGTGCAACCCAACTGACGGTACAGCTCCATGCAGTTCATTTCTAACGTGAACACATAATCATAATTTGTGACGATTTTGGTCGTCGTGTCGGTGTAATATGGATCGTCCGTTAGCCAGATGGCGGTGGGGATACCCAACTGGCGTACCGCAGTAACCTGCTCCAACGGAAGATCCATTCCATCCAGTGCCAGCATCAGATTCGGACGGAGCTGAGCGGCAATATCTCCTACCGGCTGACGTGGGTCTGTTACGGTAACCTGAGCCGTCATGCTTTGCAACGTGGTAATGACCGCCTCATCCAGCGGAGAATACGGAAGGCCTTTGCCTGAGACGACATACAGTACATGGATTTGTCGAAAAGGGAAAACTGCTTTCATCCGCGCAACAATTGCGTTGGCACGGCCGCGCAGATATCCTTCGTCGTATCCGTCATGCAATCCCGCAGTTCTCCCCTTTTCCCAGGAGGCTGCCGCCGTCTGGTGAACAGCCGGGTCATACGGTCCTGTCGTAGATATCGTCATCACTTTCACTCCTCACTGTTTATGGTGTTTACTTTAGGCCATCGCCTTGTCCAGCAGTTCTTCCATGCGATTGGAGTACATATGCTTTTGCATAGTCGTGTACAATGCGCGCCAGGCCATGCGTTCGCGTTCCCAATCATGCTTGAGATAGTAGTCCAGCTTCACTTTCAATTCCTCAGCTCCAGAGAAGGTTTCAATGTCATAGCCTGGTCGGTAATAACGGCTCAAATCCTTCCGAACATCCGTCATTTGAAGCGTGCCGCAAGCAGAAATTTCATATGTCCGAGGATTGATGGACTCCGCTGAAAGCTGGTGTGTATTCCGATTATCCAGTCCGGGGTCTGTCGGGCGGTGCATATTGATGACAATTTTGGAGCCGTTATAATATTGAGCGGTCTCTTCCGGCTCCATAAAACCCGGACGGATAAAGCGTTCCAGCACATCCCGCCGGGTCAGCCGATCCCAGTGGCCACCTACGATCAGCACTCTTTTGTCCGCCAAGAAGGGAGCAAGGTGGTCGAACAGCTTCACACGGTTCCAGAAGGCATTTCCTATGAAGCAAATATCATGCTGATGCTCCCGCTCTACCCGCCGGGGATAAAAGATACGAGCTGACGCAGCCAGCGGCAAATAGTGAACCCTCGTTACTCCCTGATCGCGATAAAACGGCAGGCAAGAAATTTCGTGCGTAAATACGACATCGTAGGATTGACAGATCAACGCCGTATCCTCCGTAAAGTAAGGATCATCTACAAACCATATGGCCGTCCGAATGCCCAGGGCTCGTATTTGCTGTACCTGCTCCAGATGATCCGCCGGAAAAACATGCAGCCCGTTCATGACCAGCACGAGGTCTGGACGTTGAGCCTCGGCGTCAGCTAGCATCGTAGCAGGCGTACCGATGGCGCATGAGCTGCATATTTGGCCTAATGCCTCTTGCACACCTGTGTCTATAGCTGCGAAACCTTGCGGAATATACAACACTTTCAAATGACGAACAGCAGGTTGTATGGCCACGACCTGTGACAGAGCAGCCGTGCAACCGCCCATTCTGCGTCCTTCCCGATAGCCGCATCGGTACGCTTCGCGTTCATTTCCACTTTGTTGATCGTTCACATCCTTCACCCTGTCCTGTTGTAGGATAAACTTCTGTCACTCCTAAACTATATGCGGAGGGGTCAAACGCATCATGGACGACTGCCACTGCCCGGACAAAATTGGCGTTTGCCCGTCCAACTGCCGAACCGCAAATAACCCCGAAGCTGTGTAGCTTCGGGGGGTTAGCTGTCAGGGATGGTTTGCATAGTTTACTGAGCTTTGTAAGCGACTTGGTGTCCATCTTCATAACCTTTGGCAAAGCCTGAATTGAAACCCTCGTTGTAAGCTGCATCATATCCCTGCTGAAATGCCTGCGGATCATGCTCCAATGCAACAGTCCCGGGCTGTGGATTCTCCGCAGGAGGGACTGCCACCGGGTTAGCTTGGGGTTTTTTCCTCCGCCGCAAAAGAGGATGTCTTCTACGTACAGAATGATGTCCTCTTTTACGGCGTCTTAGAGCAAGCAGACGTCTTCTTCTCCGTTTTAATCTGCGAATGCTGGAACGCCGGGCATCTTTACGTCTTTTGCGGGCTTTTTCCCGAGTGGTGCGTTCCCACCTTGTGCTCATTTTCATTCCTCCTTTGCTTTCTCGTGGTGGTTTCATTTTTCTGAACAGGCACATGGAGCCACGGCTTCGTCGGTTTTCCATATACCTGTCGTCTTAATGGAATACCCGCCAACATTTGCGTGATTTCGCCCTGGTAGTTGCTGAGTATACGAATGGTTTCTTCCAGACGGGTAGCCGACATATCCGCATGGGGCGTCAAGTCCGCAAGACTGGTCAGCATCCGGGCAACGGCGTGCTGGCTGGCAGCAATAGACTCCATGATATCCAGCTTGATCTCACGTTCACGCCTCATGCTCATTAGTTCATATCCCCCGAGCCCATTCCTCCCATCATCCCTTCCATGCCGCCACTCTGCTGTTCATCCTGATCCAGCAATGCTTTGAGATTGCTGCAAAGACCAGTCTGAAGCCGCGTTAATCCCTCCAGCATTTCCACCATTTGCTCGTGAATCTCCAAAGGTCGCCCCAGCTGTTCTTCATCGGTGTCAAAGGCGTGGGGCGCCAGATGGTTCAGCGCCCAATTACGCACTTTTTCTGCTTCGACCGCCTTGGCCTCCAGGATCATAGACACATTCCGCTGCATTTTGGAGGCCGCGTCCAGCATGTGAATCATTGCTTGTTCCCTACTCATGTGTTCACTCCCTGCCCTCGGTTGTTACGTTACTCCTCTTCCGGGTATGCCGTTTCCTTCACGACACGAACGAGCATTTCAGCCATTGCTTCCTGAAGATCGGCAATGCCGTTCAGATAGGCCACAATGCTTTTGTTTACTTGTCCCGAGCTGTCGAGAATGCCCGGAATTCCGTCAAAACGCGGCTCCTCATCTGGCAGTTCATGTATGATCTGCGCCATGCGCACAACCACCTGCCGTTCCGCATCCAACAACCTTGACATCTGCTGCTGCGAGTGCGAAATGTGGATCAGCAAATCATCTAACTCGTTATGCATAAGCCCCTCCTTTATGTGCTCCGCCGTGCGGAACGCACGAATTACCTACGGGCTTTCCGCTACTACAGCGTATGCCGCAGCGAGTAGTCGGTTCCGCCTAAAAGCGCCTATTCAGATCATTACAGATGCCCGTGCAGCACCGGTGGAGCAATAATAGGCTGCTTCTCCGGCAATGCCGACAATTCTTCAGAGGACAAAAACTGAATTGGATAGTCCTCAGCCCGCCAACTCATCACAGCGTAGAGGGTAAGGAATGGTCTTTTCCAACCGTTGCCGATTTGGTACAGTTGCCCACCTTCAGCATACAGTAACTCGATCCATCGCCTACGTTGGGCCGGGATATGAAGTGTGGGCAGCATGGACATGTTCCCCAGCTCAGGAGCCGCCAGCACAGGCAAGGGTTCCTCTGGCGACTCAGCTACAGGTGCATCAGTGCTGCCGGAAACTGTGACCTCCGGCTTCCCTACCAAGGGAAGTGCCAACAAGTCCAGCTGAGACAATCTGACAGGGCGCACGTTTTCACCTCCCGCAGCACTGACTCCATGCAAATACCGCCTTCTTCCCGGCTCTAACCGAAATACTACACCGGACGGTCCCTGAACAACCGCTCCGATGGGGTAAAAGCTTGCCGCTGATACGTGTGTTTCCTTACCTGTTGAGATCTGGCCGTCCGTCTCCGCTGTACTGAATTTCAGGTTGTGGAACAGCTTATCCGCATCCCCCCACTTTTGTACAAAAAAGGATCGGTTCCGGCTGTTTTCCTCCATTGAACCGCTTGTTTCGGCCGTTAGAGGAAAACCACACACCGTATCCCGATCTCTTTCTTCATAATGGATAAAAGCATCTCCGGCAATTGCCATACGTATCCCCAACAAACGCACACGCAGTAGCCAATCTGCATGGGCTTCCTCAATACTGTGGCAGCCTTCGTCCCAGTAGCCCGTTTTTTTCAGTGTCTCTCTGCGCAGCAATAAACAAAATCCAGCCAAGCTTTCGGTCTCTCGCCATGCATCCGGTTTGGGGACATTGAAGGTCATGGCAAATTGACGTGCTCCATTTTCGTTCATATAAGGAACCTCAATCTGCTGTTCTTTGAATGGACCATTCGTTACAGGCCCAACAACACCCATACGCGGATCGCTGTGTAAACACCCTAACAACCGATCCAACCAGCCGGGGGTCACCATGGAGTTTTGATCCAGTACCACAATAGTAGTGCCTTTTGCCATCATCAGCCCCTGATTCAGGCTACCTATCATTTGAGCATCCTTTTTTAACAGCGCATAACGCACAGCGATGCTTTTACGGAGCAAATAGGTGGATGTCCCGTCCGTCGAGCCGCAGTCCACCACAATAATTTCGTGAGGATGGCTCGTATTCTCCTCAATACGGTGAATGCATGTACGGAGCTGTTGAAGCTGATTGCAGGACGGAATGATAATACTGACGCCTTCAAAAACTTTACCGAACGAAGCCTGACCCAACCTGTTACCTTGCTCCTGGCCCCTTTTATATCCTGACCAATAGCCTTTCTTTCCGAGCCGCTTGCTGTGTTTCCTTTGCATATTCAGGCGTTTCATGCCGTTCACTCCTCCGGGTGGCATTATGCCTATACTATATGCCTGGCCCGGTAGGATGGTGTTTCATTGAGATCAGGGTAGAAGTCCTTTCATTTTCACTCCAGCTTCCTGAAGGGAATCGAAGGTTCCTGCGTCGCTCCAATAGCGCCGTAAAATATCATATTCCAGCTTGCCTTCAGCGGCATAACAGTTGTTAACATCCGTGATCTCAAGCTCACCACGTGCCGAAGGCGTAATTTGCCGGATCTTATCGAACACGGCAGTATCGTACATATAGATACCCGTAACGCAATATTTGGATTGGGGATGCTGCGGCTTTTCTTCAATCCGCGTAATGATCTCCGGGCGCTCAGGATCAAACACGGGTACCCCGTAACGACGAGCATCTGCCACCTTTTTCAACAACACTCTGGCGCTCCCCGGGGGCTGTTGCTTGAATCGTTCGATCACAGGTCCCAAGTCTTCCTTGAACAAATTATCACCTAACAAAACAGTGAATTTTTCTTCTGCTTGCATATAGCTTCTTGCCAGTTCGAGTGCTTCTGCAATACCGCCCGCCTTTTCTTGAATCCGGTAGGTCAGTTGGACACCATAATCACTGCCACTGCCCAAAAAATCGGTATACAGTCCGGCCGATTGTTTACCAATAATAATAAGCATATCCGTGATCCCAGCCTGTCGCAGCCTCTCGATACCATATACGATCATGGGATACTTGCCGACCGGAAGCAGATGCTTGTTGAGTAATGTAGTCAACGGATGAAGGCGCGATCCGGTTCCTCCTGCGAGAATAACCCCTTTCATATCTTCCTTCCTCCTTCGACAGCATGTTCAGTGCATACAACCCCAGCGTTTCCAGTTTCAATGAACATTCTGGGATCTATGCTCCATTTCTCTATAAACAAACGATAGTTCCGCTCGATCAGCTCTTCAATCCAGGAAGTTTCCGAGCGTGAGAAGCTCGCATTCCCCTCGTGATAGACAAAACAGTCGTTGCACATGAGCAGCTTGTAGCCATGCAGGCGTACGCGCAGACAATAATCGTCATCCTCATAATGTCCGGGACTGAACCGTTCATCCAGCAATCCGATCCGTTCCATCAGATCACGCCGGAATAACAAACAAAACCCGACCAACCGCTTAACCTCCTGCCATCTGGAGGGATTACTTGTATTATTCTGCTCCGCATATCTCAGACAGCTGGCCAAATCTCCTTCTAATCCGTGAATCTGCTGAATACCGCTGACGCAATTCGTCACCGGCCCCACCAATCCCACTATGCTTTCGCTCTGCAATGCAGCCAACATATTCGATAGCCATCGCCGCGTAACCGTCACATCATTGTTTAAAATAACGAATTGGTCACCTGAAGCGAGCCGGAGCCCCGTATTACATGCTGCTGGAAAGCCTTTGTTTTCGGGAAGACGTATACTGATCAGCCGCTCGGATGCACAAAAATCATCCGTTCCGTCATTCGAAGCGTTGTCCACAACAATGATTTCATACGGTACATCTATCGTATGTGTCCGAATCGCCTCAATGCACGGCTTTAACAGATGCAGGCCGTTATAAGTCGGAATAATGATGCTCGTCAGACTCATAGCTTATTCCTCCCTTTGGCAACGTCTACCCGTGTTGGAACAGGCCCGAGCGGGGAGTACCCGGCTACCTGAAACACCGCCGTCAGTGCCTCTGCATGGTCACCGACGATCAACTGTTCCATAGCGTTCCCTTTGCCAACATTGAAGGTCCGCTTACGGTTCGTTTTAATGACATCAACAGCATGTACTGCCGCCACGATCATGCCATACAGAATTGCCATGGCGTGGGCTTTTGGCGGTACGGCAAGCACGGCTGAGCCAAGCTGATCCAGTGAACGCCGAGATAATGCATGCGGTACCGCGGTCAATGAGCTTGCTCCCAGATCCGGCCTGCGCAGTACACGATTCAGGAATGCTTTGCACCGTGTCACGCTGTCTTGCTGGGCATAGGGGGGCAAATGTCTGCCCAGATCATTAAGCGCAACATCCGTTCCCTGATCCACCGCGTGGAGAAAAGGCAGCAAATCAGATGCTGGAATCGGCAAATCTCCGTCCACGAACAGCACAATATCAGCCTGCGTCATACGCGCGCCTATTGCACGGCCAACATCATGCCCCAGTCGATCCGGCACGTTGACGAGAGTCACATTAGGGTGATGTTTGGCTACGGTAGAGCGCGTGCCGTCCGTGCAGCCGTTCAATACGACAATGATATCCGTAAGCGGAAGTTTTTCCAGTTCGCTCAGCACCCGGTCAATCGTTGACTCTTCATTACAGGCGCTGACCACGGCCGCTGCAGTTCCCTGTAACAGAATATCTCCCGGAACTTCGCGTTCCACAGGTGGAGTCACTTCGGTTATTCCTGTTGCCCGAGGTGTGGGCCTTCTCACCCTACGGCTATGCATTGAAGTCGTCGTTCCTCGTTTTCGCTGAACACGTCTGATCCCCCAGCTCGGTTCTTCACGCTTCCCTCTGCGATACGGTCTACTCACAGTTTCACCTCATCTCTGATCCGTTTGCGCTCCAAATCCGTATAGCCCGCACGCGTTCCCAGACGCGATGTAAGCCAGGCAATGGCATCTAGATGATCCTGAACAATTACATCTGCCAGCGGGTCCTTGCCGTTCTGTTTTTTACGTGTCGCATTTATTTTACCGACAGCTATTCCATATACAGTCACCACTCGTAACCCGGAAGCGATGGACATAGCTTGAAATAAAGGAGGTTTCTCCAAGGGCTTTGGACCTATTTTGTTTAGAGCCTTTTGACTAATGGCGTGTGGAATGCCAGTCATAGATGCCCCCCCTAAATCAGCACGATTCGACAAGATATTCAATACATGCTTTGCCTCCACTACAGGATGTACGGGCGTACGATTCACAGGTCCATGGTAATCATTCAGCACCACATCCGCCCCTGCACATATGGCGTGTATAAACGGCCGGAGTCTAACGCAGGGAATGACGATATCCCCATCCAGGAAAAGCAGGATCTGTCCAGATGCCGCCTCCGCTCCAACACGACGGCCAACATCATGTCCGAGCGGTTCCGGGAAAGAAAGTACACGAGCTCCCGCCGCTGCTGCCACCTTCGCCGTTCTATCGTGTGATCCGTTCTCAACGACGATAACCTCTGTATGTGGATGGACACGGCGCGCTTCGCGAATCACAGCTCCGATTTTTTTTTGCTCATTCATGGCCGGAATAATGACAGATACGAAAAACTTTCCCACTGATGACGGTCCAGATGGTCGCTCTTCGCCGATCTGTGCCCCTCTCTCCGTGTCGAGTACCTCCCTCATGGCAGGGGCTACCGGATTCTTATGCATGTTCGGCATTCGTAATGGCAGCCACATCTTAGAATGATAGTATGCGCCGGAATGCCGCCTCCGTTTGATCTTGTATCCAGCTCTTCCCTGCTTCTTCATGCTCCCGTCTCACCTCCCTTCCTGCTGTATAGATGGACAGCATGATTAGGACAGTTCAACATAACCTATGCGGTCCAAAAGCCGTGTGTAACGGCAAGCGTGGAGTCTTTTCGACATAGCAATTTTCGACTTTATTTTACATAACTTATTAATCCTATTAAATAAGTGTGTTATTAGGGTCTAAAGATTCATTTTGGATAAATTTGTGACATAGATCTTCTCGTCCGTCATTCTCTGTGCTAATATCAGAGCCAGATGATGGGAGTTCAAAAAATCAACATTAGTTTTTTTTGCATAAGTCAATATTTTTCCATTATCCACCATTATTCTATTTTATTTATATACGACAGGAAAGGAGGAGTTTGTCACCTTTTTAGGCCACATGCTTCATACTGCAGTACCCTCTTTTCACGTACGCTTCATGAAAAACACTTCGGTATTTCTCTTCATGTTCCATTTTCTTCTATTCCAGACGACAACACGACCTACATAAATGGCACAATGCCTTATTCAAGACAGGATGATTCATCCTGACATTAATCGAGGAGAGTGAATTTTTAATGAAAAAAGTATGGGTTTCGCTTCTTGGAGGAGCTATGTTGTTAGGGTCTGTCGCGTCTGGTGCATCAGCGGAGAGTTCCGTTTCGGGGCCAACTCAGCTTACACCGACCTTTCACGCCGAGCAATGGAAAGCCCCTTCCTCGGTATCGGGTGACGACATTGTATGGAGCTATTTGAATCGGCAAAAGAAATCGTTATTGGGTGCGGACGACTCTAGTGTACGTGAACAATTCCGAATCGTTGATCGCACAAGTGACAAGTCCGGTGTGAGCCATTATCGGCTGAAACAGTATGTAAACGGGATTCCCGTATATGGAGCTGAACAGACTATTCATGTGGGCAAATCTGGTGAGGTCACCTCTTACTTAGGAGCGGTGGTTAGTGAGGATCAGCAAGCTGAAGCTACGCAAGGTACAACTCCAAAAATCAGCGCTTCTGAAGCGGTCTACACTGCATATAAAGAAGCAGCTGCACGAATTGAAGCCCTCCCTACCTCCGACGATACCATCTCTAAAGATGCTGAGGAGCAAACCAGTGTAAGCAAAGACACTTACTCCGAAGCAGCTAACAACGGAAATACGATATCCAGTGATAAGGGCGAGCTGAGTCTTGATAAAGCATCTGCCCTGAAAGATAGCAAAATTGAAGCGGTGGAGAATGAAAAAAGTTCCATTGCCAAAATCGCTAATCTGCAGCCAGAAGTAGATCCTAAAGCCGATCTGTACTTCTATCCTAAAGGGGATGACCTGCAGCTGGTTTATGTAACAGAAGTCAATGTTTTAGAACCTGCCCCACTGCGTACTCGCTACATTATTGATGCCAATGATGGCAGCATCGTATTCCAGTATGACATCATTAATGAAGCGACAGGTACAGGTAAAGGTGTGCTTGGTGATACCAAGTCGTTCACCACGACAGCTTCCGGCAGTAGCTACCAGTTAAAAGATACAACACGCGGTAACGGGGTTGTGACCTACACAGCCTCTAACCGTCAAAGCATCCCAGGTTCCATTCTGACCGATGCCGATAATGTATGGAATGATCCAGCCGGCGTGGATGCCCATGCATATGCTGCCAAAACCTATGATTACTATAAGTCCAAATTTGGACGCAACAGCATTGACGGACGCGGGCTGCAACTTCGTTCGACAGTCCATTACGGTAGCCGCTACAACAACGCCTTCTGGAATGGCTCCCAAATGACTTATGGAGATGGGGACGGTAGCACATTTATCGCATTTAGTGGGGACCCCGATGTGGTAGGTCATGAACTTACTCATGGTGTCACAGAGTATACTTCGAATTTGGAATATTACGGAGAGTCCGGTGCATTGAATGAAGCTTTCTCGGACGTCATCGGCAATGACATTCAGCGTAAAAACTGGCTTGTAGGCGACGATATTTATACGCCAAACATTGCAGGCGATGCCCTGCGCTCTATGTCCAATCCTACGCTGTATGATCAACCAGATCACTATTCCGACTTGTATACAGGCAGCTCCGATAACGGTGGCGTTCATACGAACAGCGGCATTATCAATAAAGCCTACTATCTGTTGGCACAAGGTGGTACTTTCCATGGTGTAACTATAAATGGAATTGGCCGCGATGCAGCGGTCCAAATTTACTATAGTGCCTTTACGAACTACCTGACTTCTTCTTCCGACTTCTCCAACGCACGCGCTGCTGTGATCCAAGCGGCAAAAGATCTGTACGGTGCGAACTCAGCACAAGCAACTGCAGCTGCCAAGTCTTTTGATGCTGTAGGCGTAAACTAAATCATATACGCTATAATCCTCATATTCTCGTCCATAGACCGTTGCCGTTGTGCAACTGTCATGTGGCCCTACTCATACAATGGACGAAAAAATAGGGGTGCAGTGTACAAGTCTGCGCCCCTTCCCCCCTTATTTATGGCGCCCCCTCAAAGGGGCGCCCTTTTCTCTTACAAAAGTAATCCTATATCTCTTGCTTTTTGTACGGCTTCTTCTCGATTGTTGACTCCCAGTTTGTCATAGAGAGTGGAGGCGTAATTTCTTACTGTGCCGTTGGATAAGTAAAGTTTCGAAGAAATTGTTTTATAACGGATTCCTTGAGACAAAAGATTCAAGACCTCTAGTTCGCGTTTCGTTAAGCCATACTCTTTTACAACTGACTTCGATTCGACTGACTCTTCTTCATCATTTTCGTTCCACATTCTATGGAACAAATCCTGGTCAATTATCGTGCCTCCCCGATAGACGAGGCGAATCGTTTCAGCCAGTTCACGCGACTCTATGGATTTCAGCAAATAGCCGTCAGCACCGCTTCGCATGATTTCCTTCGCCCTCTCTGTATCCTGAAACGTTGACAGGATGAGGACACGAATGTCAGGCCATGTTTCCTTGATTATTTTGGTCGCACGAATCCCATCCTGATTGGGCATCTCCAAATCCATTAATATCAAATCTGGCTTCAGGCTTCCGCATAATTCCACAGCTTGTTCTCCATCTTCAGCCATCCCCACTACCTGCAAGTCCTCCTGTCCGTCAAGGATTGTATGGAGACTGTCTCGAATAAACGATTGATCATCGACGATACACAAGCGGATTCGTTCATCAGACAATTGTACCAGTCTGGGTAACACACATGAGATGAACGTCCCTTCGCCTTTTTCGGAGTATACAGTGACTCTCCCTTGTAACTGTGTCGCACGTTCTTTCATCGCAGTTAATCCGAAGCCATCCTTCCACTCCTCCACTCCGCCGCCATTATCCTGCACATCCAATCTCGTCTGTTGCGGCTCAAAATGCAGTGACACAATGATTTCGGTGGATTGTCCGTGGCGCACGGCATTAGTCAGCGATTCCTGCAAGCTCCGATAAAGCGTCATTTTTGCTTGTTTGGAGACCATGTACTCTTCCCCTATTATACGAGTGCGTACATTTACCTTTGCATGTTTCTGGAACTCCTCTGCTAATTGTTGCAAAGTAACCGTCAAGGGAAGTGATTCTTGTGGTGAATCTATTTGATGCAAATAGGCTCTCACTTCCTCCATACTGTTACGGGCCAATTGCAATAATGAGTCGAGTCTTTGCTCTCCATCTTTTGTCGCTAATTCCGTACGCAATATTTCCATCCCCATAATGATCGAGGTATAGGAATGCCCCATCGTATCATGCAAATCTTTGGAGAGTCTATCGCGCTCCTCTAACAAAGTAATTTGCTCAATCTGAGATAGATACTGTTCCAACACAAGCTTCTGATTGCGAATAATTTCATTCTGGCGATAATTAAAAACGAGTAAATGAAAGGAAAATCCCATCGCAAACGCCAGACCGATTTGTGGGATAATCGCCCATAGATCTGTTCCTGGGGAAAATATTGCAATGAGCAACGGAAACAAAACAATTGTGATAGAACCCGACCAACGGAATGATTTATGAGCACTATTTGCCGCGATCATGAAAGTTGGCATTAAAAATGAAAGATACGCCTCCGGAAATAATAAAGTTAAGTAGAAGCACACTCCTCCAAACAAAACCATCTCAGTAAGCAGATAGTAGCGATAACTGAACATTAAACAAATCCAAGGTACTGAAAATGAGGCAACTTCCCAAAGAATGATGATCCAAAGGGGCACAGTTAAATGGTCTTGGTGTTGGATAGTAGTTATCATCAATGAGAGCCAGATGACAAAACGTATACAAAGCAATAACCAGTCATACCAGAGCCATTGTTTCCAGGTTGTAAACAAATTATCACCCCTTAATAGCTTTGAACATAGAACGCGTGTACATTCCAACGATTTGAACTAGGCTGTTTCCAATGCGAGTATTGATCCAGACGAGAATACACCCAGCGAGCATAACACATATAGCCTTTTCCCATGAATCTACAGCGAATCCCCATAAGTATATCTCAAGATATTGAAAAAGTATCGGTGTAACGATAAATACGAGCGGAGCTATGTACAATATAACGGCACATATGAGGCTAATCACTCCAATCAAAAATTTCTGCATAAGCCAAAAAACGGCCCTCCAATTGCTACTATTAAGAATTACTCTTCTCGCTTTAATCCATTTATCCCTTCCACCTTTTGTCCTTGCCAGGATTGGCTCTATCGATATATCCGTATAAACCTTCGTCTGAATGCGTTCATACTGAACAAACGTGTGAGTTGTTCGCAACACACTCGCCAACAAGGGAATACCCACGAAGATAACCGTCATCGCCAACGCAAATGTAATGCTGGCCAAATAGAAGCAAAAATAAAACAGTCCGGATCCGAAGGTAAACAACAAAAAGTAGAAATCTTGCAACCTTTTTCGAGCTGATTCTTTCGTCATTTGATTCTCTCCTACTCTTTCTTTTCTTTGCTAATACGTTATGCGATTCTAACTTTTTGTCTGTCACATACGGTAGTGTCAAAGTGTCATGATTTGTAGGTAATGACTATAAAACCAGCCGTACTACGCTCTATTTTTTATGTCATGCATGAGAAGACAAAAGGTCACTAGCTACTATGACTTGCCGCTTGCTACACTCGGTTCATGCACTGGTGAGTCGACAACTTGGTGTGCTGACAAGAACATTTCAGTCCAAAAAAGGAGAGTACGAAAATGAAGAAAGCAATAAATAAAGTAAGCCTCGCACTTCTGCTCATTTCTACCAGCGTGGTTTCTGCTTGTTCCCAACAATCATTAGAAGTTGGAGAATTAAAACCATCGGCGTCCACGGCCAAAATTCAAATGACAAAAGCTCCCAATAACGCAAAAGAAATAGAAACTTTTGCTGATCCGTTATTCGCGGAAAAAATGAAGAAGTACAATGTGAACGGTTCAAGTTTTGTCGTCGTCCATGATGGAAAAGTCGTCGTCAATAAAGGGTACGGTTATGCAGATAAAGAAAAGAAGATTCCTGTCAATAAGGACACGGTCTTCCAAATCGCTTCAGTCTCGAAAACTTTTACCGCCTTGGCCGTGATGCAACAAGTCGATAAAGGAAAGCTTAAACTAGATCAAGATGTACAACGGTATCTCGGTGGATTGAAAATACCCAATAAAACAGGAAAAGCCCTCACCTTGTTTGATATGTTGACTTATACCAGCGGCGTAGATTATCCCGATATCACCACGATAACCGGACCCGAATACGTTAATCAAAATATATCGATGAAGGAGTTTATTCCTAAACATATGCCGACAGTGGTACGGCCGCCCGGTGAAGCTTATACGTATGACAACTTCTCATTTTTACTCGCAGGATATGCAGTGGAGAATGTTACGGGCTTACCTTTCTCACGATATATGGAAAAGAATATTTTTAAACCATTAGGCATGAAGTCTACCAGTGTGCGCTTTACGCCTGACCTTCTCAAGAGAATGGCTACACATTACGGTCCCACTGGCGATCCTCATCCAACATATGGGCACGCTCCAACTGATGGGCCACAAGGAAGCATTTTGTCTACTGGAGAAGACATGTCAAAGTACATGATTATGCAGCTACAGAATGGAAAGTTTGGAGGTAAAGAAATCGTAAGTAAAAAAAGCATGGATATGATGCATGCCTACCAAGTTTTCGCAGATAAGACGATTCCTATTACGACAGTTGGATTTGAGACATATTTCAACGACCTTGCCAACGGTCAACATGTGGTATTAAAAGGCGGAAACATGCCGGGACATTCTTCGTTGATGGTTTTGGTGCCTGAACAAAAAACTGCATTTTTCATGTCTTACAATAATGATTCCATGATGAGTCTAGATGTGTACGATGCGTTCATGGATCATTATTTCCCTCGAGCTATCACTGAGAAGAAACCAACCTACCACCAGTTAGAGGAAAAAGAAGCGCAAAAATACGTGGGTCTGTATCAAAATACACGTGTATTCGCGATTCGTACCCATTTTTCCTATGAGAATGGGGCGTTGGTCATGGAAGATGAAACTGCGGGAAAGCAAGTACTCAAAATGATTCGCCCATTGTTGTTTGAAGATGCAGAAGGAAACAAGCTCGCTTTCCAGAAAAACAAGGCTGGAGAAATCGCGTATTTTTATTACACCAGTCCTAAAGGCCTAGGCGTTGTTGCTCAATCTCAGAAAATCAATATCAAACCACCTTTTGCAGACGTCCCGCAAAAGAGTAACTATAGAAGCCATATAGACAATCTTCATGCTTTAAACATCATGAATGCTAAAAAAGGTAATCTATTTAACCCGATGGGCACGATGACACAAGGGGAATTTGCTGACGCCTTGTTGCTTGCGCACGGAGGGTACACTTTCCCGGACGAAATCGAAAAAATCAAGAAGCAACTCAAAGTAGGCATACCAAGATATGACCGTGCGACTCCGATTACCAGACAAGTCGCAGCAACCATGATTCAAAACTTGAAGCAGATTCAACCTGACCAAGCCACTCATGTGAAATTGCTCGACGCTGCGGATGCTTGGGCGGTCCAGTCCATTCAAGCTCTTGCCTCACAGGGAATCGTAGATCCGGATACCCTCATCAATACTGACGGCTCCTTTACCTTCCGTCCAAAGAATTTATTGTTGCGTCAAGAAGCGAGCGCCTTGCTCGATTTAGCTTTTGGCTATCATGCTCTGCCTATTAAACAGAAGTAAACATCCATAAAACGATAAAATACGCTGTTCTTTCTGTATCATTTTAGGAAAGAATGGCGTTTTTTTATCCCTATTTCGGCTGAGGTGTTGAAACATGTCCATTAACATAACAGCTGCTATTTCTCCACTCATACATTTTTGAATGAGGTTCTTCTATATATTTCGACTAGATACGACAATCTTATTTGTATTTCGGGACTAAGGATTCATTTTGGGGTATTTTGTAAAATTAATCTTCTCGTTCGACAACCTCTGTGCTAATATCAGAGCCAAGACGATGAGATTGCAAAAAAATAAACCTTAATATTTTACATAAGGTAATTTTTATCCATCCTCTTCACGTTTCAAAGGAGCAACAAGACTTACATATATGACCCGAGGCTTCTGCAAACAGGGTGTTTTTTTACCCCAACATTAATTAGGGAGAGTGAGTATGAATTGAAAAAAGTATGGGTTTCACTTCTAGGAGGAGCTATGTTATTAGGATGTATAGCGCCTGGAGCTTCCGCAGCTGAAAATTCTGTTTCCGATCCGACTCAGTTTACGCCAACATTCCAAACGGTGAACTGGAAGTCTCCTTCAACGGTAACAGGCGACAATCTGGTCTGGAGCTTTTTAAATCGACAACAAAAAACATTATTGAGTCTGGACGATACCCACATCGGTTCCCATGTGCGCGAGCAATTTCGTATCGTGGATCGCACCAGTGACAAATTTGGTACAAAGCATTATCGGTTAAAACAATATGTAGACGGAATTCCCGTATTTGGAGCCGAACAGACCCTTCATGTGAACAAGTCTGGCCAAATCACCTCTTATTTGGGAGCTGTCATTTCAGAAGATCAACAAGCCAATGCCAAAGAAAATACAACTCCAAAAATCAGTGCTACTGAGGCTGTATATACCGCTTATGAAGATGCAGCTATACGGGTTCAATCTCTCTCTTCTTCCACACCAATCGTTCCTGAACCTTACGAGGATACAAGTAGTGTAAGTAAAGACACTTACGGAACAGCATCTAACAATGAATTATCAATTTCTACTGATAAGGACTCCTTGGATTTGGATAAAGCAGCTGAACTGGAGAACAGTACATTGGAAGTGGTAGGGCCTGCATCCTCTATTTCCAAGATTGCCAATCTGGAACCAAGTGTAGACCCTACAGCAGAACTGTACATCTATCCCGATGGAGACTCGACACGTCTCGTCTATGTAACCGAAGTTAATACTTTACAGCCCACTCTGCTGCGCACGCGTTACTTTATTGACGCTAATGACGGAAAAATCGTATTCAAGTATGACATCCTTAACGAAGTGATCGGCACAGGGCGCGGTGTATTCGGTGATATCAAAACATTTGAAACCACAGCTTCGGGCAAGAAGTATCAACTAAAGGATACGACTCGTGGTAAAGGAATCCTAACTTATAACGTCCACAACACCGAGACGCTCCCCGGCACCCTGTATACAGATTCCGATAACGTATGGGAAGACCCGGCTGCGGTGGATGCCCACGCTTACGCTATTCGCACTTACGATTATTACAAGGATAGATTTGGACGCGACAGCATTGACGGGCATGGCATGGCCATCGCTTCGGCAGTCCATTACGGCGCAAAGAACTACAATAATGCCCACTGGGGCGGCACTCATATGCTTTACGGAGACGGAGACGGCACGTTATTTGCCCCTTTTAGCAGCGACCTTGAAATTGTTGCCCATGAGCTGACACACGGTGTGACCGAGCATTCATCAGGGCTCGTGTATTTCGCTGAATCTGGTGCATTAAGTGAAGCCATCTCAGATATTATAGGCAACGACATTGAGCGTACCAATTGGGATTTCGGCAAAGTCGCTTATACCCCTAATATTAAGGGCGACGCCATTCGCTCCCTTTCCGATCCTGTCAAATACGGTCAAGTTGATCACTACAGCAACCTCTATCCTGATCCTAACAACGAGGATTATGGTGGAGCCCATATTAATAGTGGCATTATTAATAAAGCCTACTATCTACTGGCACAAGGAGGCACCTTCCATGGTGTCAAGGTAGATGGAATCGGACGTGATGCAGCCGTATATATTTATTATAATGCCTTCACCAATTATCTGACTTCCACGTCTAACTTCTCCACCGCGCGTGCCGCTGTTATCCAAACGGCCAAAGATAATTATGGTGAAAATTCAATAGCGGTAACCTCTGCTATAAAGTCTTTTGACGCTGTAGGTGTGAGATAAGTGAAATAATACAAACTTCCCCGATATTACAAGTCTCCCCCCCTTCCCTCTTATGTATACGGCGTCCCACTATGGGACGCCCTTTTTCTACTATAAAGTTGATTATGAGCACTTATATTCCTGGCTTTTTATTATTGCCCCATCGCAATCCAAAGGACCAACCCTTCACATATCGGACCCGAGTGTATACGTTCCACAGTAAGTACTGCTGAATACCTCTGACGTTGTGTGACGGATACCATCACTCCCGGTATACTCGCATTGGCAGTGATTACATATTGTGTATCTATAAATGGCTTCTCAAATACAACGCTCACTTCCCCCCTATCCGCTCGTGCGGGGAGGTGAAAAGAAATGCTCCCATATTGAGGTGAAGCTATATGATCGTCAGAAGCCTCGTCACTGGTCGCTGATCCGTTGTGAATGGTATTCAAGTCTAATTCTTTCTCCGTATCGAAAGCTAGCTCGATATCTTGCTCAGGCAAGACCACGCGCTGCTTTGGGCGGTGTCTTCCTTCCGCAATGTGAATACTAGTTATGGAACAATCCAGTAATGAATCTTGCTCTGCCTGATCTTCCGTCGTAATAGACGGTTTATCGTTATCCATCCTGCTTTCCGTATCTGACTCAGGCACAGACAACAGCAGTACAGATGCTCGATTCATCTGCATCGCTTCCTCTAGCGTTTTGGGAAGCTTATGCTTCTTCCATGCCGCTTCCTCTACAGCTTGAACCGAGGTATCCTTCTCGACAGGGGCAGGGATCGTTGCCGCCCCGCGCTGGCTCGGTCTATGACTGCCGGAAGTCGAAGCCGCTTTCTCCTTGTTAACACGGGGGGAAGGAACCGCATTGGAAGGGTTACGCCGCGCTGTTCTTTTATCCTTAGGGCTATGGTTCGTACGATGGTTCATGGTGACCGCTCCTTTGGCACAGGAGTGAACCAGCGGTCGCTCCGCTTCATTCACCCGGCTGGGAATCATGGCTAATGCCTATAAGATAACCTATGCGCGTAACAGCGCCTACGTCACTCCGTTGCGCAGTCCGTTATGATTTGTGCCCAGCGTTGTGCTGAGTGCTGCCACAAAAATCGTCTCCGTACCTCGCCAAGTCCGGCTTCTCCCATCCGTCGTCGCAAGTCAGGTTGCTGGAGCAGCCTGATGATGGCATCGGCCATTTCCTGCTCACCGTGAGACGGATACACAAGCCAGCCTGTCTCGCCGTGTTGTACTACCTCCGGAATACCGCCGATTCGTGAAGCGACCACAGGCACTCCTGCCGCCATGGCTTCTAGATTGACCAGCCCGAAGGCCTCATCCTTCACTGAAGGAACAACAGTCACATCGGCTAGCTGATATAGCGAGGCCAATGCTGGATGCGGAACATAGTCAAGGAATTGCACATGCTTCCCTAACCTTAGTTTACGCATCTGACGATGCAACGACACCGTGTACGGCGTGAGGCGATCATGCCCGTAATAGGCACTACCTGCAATGAGCAGCAGTACGTCCGGGCAGGTGCGGACGACATGCCGCAGGGCTTTGAGTAGACGGTGAACGCCCTTCCCTGGCATCAGTCTGCCCGCAAATAATACGATTTGGCGGCCTGACCAGCCGAAATCGTCCAATCGCGCCGACCTGGCCGCTTCTGCTGCTGGAGTCCACCGTGGCAGGAAATCGCCAGGATGGATACCCAGCTTGTTTACGACGATGCGTTCCCTAACTGCGTCGGAACAGTCAGAAGCTACGATTGCCCCCAAATACGCACTGTTCACAATAATGCGATCCATCGATGCCAGCAGCCTACCCATGTCCTTCCGTTCAAGGTGAGGCTCCCGGATGAACGTGGTCGAATGCAAAGTCAGCACAACTCGGCTATCGGGCAAAGCCTCGCGAATGGCATACGCTACTGCCGGGCGGTTGTGTACATCTACTACCGCTGGTGACCATCTCTTTAAATCGGCAATCACCTCAGAAATATAACCTGCTCCCCGCGTAAAACGCATACAGGGAATTCCGTCGACATCGCCATGATCAGATGCCTCTGCTCCCTTTATGCCATAGATCTGCGCCTGAATCTCATGACTAGCCAGCGGTACCATGCGGGCAATTACCCGCTCCACAGAACTGCTGCGGGGCGAAGGTATAACAAAGGAGCCTGGTGTAACGACTGCTACCTTCGGCCTCTGCATCACCTCACCTACTTTCTGACCTTATTCCAACACTCTGCAACACTCATCTTGTATCATATCGTCTGCCTCCCTGAAAGGTGCCTCGCTTCTAACTTTGGGCTTACCGCAAGGCTAGCGTCCATGCCTGGCCGATCTTTGATACATATGATGGACTAGAATCACAGTATGATCAGTTGGAGTGACTCAAGGAGGGCGGACATACTCATGTTGCATGTCGGCGTCATGCTCAACCCGGCAACCTACCGGGGCATTCCCGCCATGAGGACGCGATATGAATCCATCGCCAATTACGAGGACGCCGGGTTAAGCTACGAGCTCATCCCCTGCTTTCTTCGTCTGGAGGATATTCATATAGCGACCGGAACATGCCGGGCTTTTGTTAAACACGGCAACGAGTATCGGCAAATCACTCTTCCGTTGCCGCCGGTCATCCACAATCGGACTCTCTATCGGCAAAATGAAAATGCCAGAGATATCAACAAGCTTGTAAAAAAGGGATACTATATTTTTAATGAACAAAACCGTTTCCACAAAGACCATATACATGCAATTCTGCAGGAAGACCCTTTGCTACGCATCCACCTCCCCAAAACATTGCAAGGCAACCTTTCCTCCATCCATACCTTAATGGAGGAAAGCGGAGATGTTGTAATTAAACCCAGTAGTGGTAGCGTGGGTAGAGGAATTATGCGTCTGCGGCATTCCCGCGGAGGCTGGACTTTGCAATGTGCTCATCCTGCTATACCTGAGCGTTGGTCCACACTACGTTTGCATGTCGGAGAACTCCCGTTATTTCTACACAAACGACTGCTCCATGTGCCTCATATCGTTCAGGAAACCATACCGCTTGCTTTGTATAACAATCGTCCGTTTGATATCCGTGTGACGGTTCAGCGCGGATATGGCGGTATCTGGGGTGTAACAGGCATGTTCGCTAAAATTGCTCCTTCCCACACCTTTGTCTCCAATGTGGCACAGGGCGGTACGGCCCGTTCCTTACTGGAGGTGTTATCACAAACAGAGACGGTTCAGACTTCGAACGCAGTCCGATTGATAAATGAACTGGAGCGGCTCTCGTTACAAATCGTGCACCGACTGGCACAAACCCTTCCCCGTCTCGCCGATGTCGGTCTGGATCTGGGAATTACCCATGAGGGCAAGATTGTTTTTATCGAATGCAACGGTCGTGACCAGCGCTATGGCTTCAGCCAGGCTGGCATGCATAATGTCTGGAAAGAAACATACACTCAGCCGATGGCTTACGCTCGTTGGCTTCTCGAACGGATGCCTTCATCAGACACCGAACGTTCACCAGGCCGTCCACTGTATTGATTTACGTCACATTCTGTGTCAATATAGTTCAGAGCGGCCGGACAGGTTCCGGCCAAGACGGCTCGGAAATGAACAAGGGGGATCTGTAATGGCAAAACAGTGGCTGCGGCTTATGACGGAGCTATCATCGCGCAAGTGGGTGTGCCGGATTGTAGGCTCCTTCGCGCAAAGCGGTGCAAGCCGACTTTTTATCCCCACCTTTATACGTACGTACCAGATCCAGACGCATGAGGCGGAACAGGAATGGAAGGAATACCGTTCTCTGAACGCCTATTTTACACGCAAATTAAAAGCGGGCATGCGCCCGATTGATACGAACGCCGAGGTGATGACCAGTCCGGTGGATGCACGGATTACTTTCACTGGACCAATTACGTCCGGCACTCTTTTGAATGTCAAAGGGCAGGACTATACGCTGGATGAGCTTCTTAACCGCTCTCCGCGTCTTGAAAAATACACACACGGCTATGCTTTTGTACTCTATCTCAGCCCGACGGATTATCATCGCATTCATGCACCAGTATCCGGTACGCTGGTAGAAAAAGAACATCTGCGCGGCAAGGTATACCCAGTGAATGACTTCGGCTTGCAACATATGCGAGCAGTTCTTAGCCGCAATGAACGACAGATTACGTACATTGCCCACGAATATGGTGAGGTGGCGGTCGTCAAAGTTGGCGCAATGAATGTAAGTAGCATCAAATATACGGATGATAAAGCCGTCTCATGGACAAAAGGAGACGATCTCGCCTATTTCGAATTTGGCTCAACCGTCGTTTTGCTAACTGAAAACGGCACGTTTGAGCCAGACCCCGCATTGAAGCTGGGGGATGCGGTGAAAATGGGACAACGTCTGGGTTGCTTTCGACATGATCCCAAAGCATAAGTGAACTTAGCGTAATAGTATTTTAGCTACACATATGAGCATAGGGATCGAATGATATAAATTGCTCATATCAAAAAGGACCCGGCGTAATGGCTCGGGTCCTTTTTGGAATTTATCCTTTATATTCGTCATGCGTTACTCCCATTATGCCTAAATCCGAAACAGCTTGTCCACCCTCCATTGCATTACCGGATCTCAGACGGACTTTTCCCCGTGTATTGCTTGAATTGGCGGCTGAAAAAAAAGATGTCACGATACCCCAAAGCCTCTGCCACCTCGGTCACATTCATTCCCGCATGTAGCAATAGATGCTGTGCACGCTCAATCCGCATGCTGATAATATGAGATTGCGCGGACACACCCAGCAGCTCCTTGAATTTAATCGAAAAATAACGCGGTGACAGCCCCGCCCGTGCAGCCAAATCCTCGACGCGATGAGGAAGTCCCGGATGCTGACGCACGTAATTGGCCGTTTCCCGAATGACCTCGGTGAGCTGGTTACTGGCCTGTTGCTCCTGCGGCTCCTTACGGTCCGCACGCAGCAGATGAATCATCAGTTGTTTCAGAATCAGCTTGCCTTCCTCGTCAGCTCCGTAAGCACGCTCCAGGCGCAGTCGAACGTACCTGGCAAGCATATGCTCTACCTCGAACGTTTCCTCCAGCATACGGTAGCTTGCAGGGATAAGCTTTGGTTGTTCGATGAGATCAAAATGAATATAGGTAAGTATGAGCGGCTTTTGTGGGTTATGCGTGGCACGGGTATCGTCCCCCGGCTTGAACAGGAAGCAACTCCCCTTGCTCACCGGATACGATGTCCCGTTTAAGACCACTGTTCCTTCTCCGCTCCATACATAAAATAAATCATAGTTTGGCATCGGCTTCTCGCGTACCTGCCATTTCCAGCCCGGCTCGCACACAATTTTGGCGAAGGCCGACAACAGGATAAACGATGACGCAGATGTATCCAGCAAAATCTGCACCTCCTCTTGTTAATCTTTGGTTGTCCTCTATCCCGTTAATTTATAATATAAGCTCAGCGCCGTTATTAAGCAAAAAAATGCGGTTTTATGCTCCCAGATGCTTTTGCGTGACGCTTACCGTGTGTGATGCTATAATATGTAATCAAAATGACTTGGAAGGATGAAACGGGAATGAATCCACTGGCAGCGCAGTTAAACCAAAACATTCAGACAGGCAACGAACATGTATATCAAATGCTTTCTCTTTTAGGGAAAGAAATTTATTTCCCAAAAGAGGGGATTTTGAGTCAATCCGCAGAAGCCGGGAAGCTTGCTAAAAAGTACAACGCCACGATTGGTATTGCTACGGAAGGCAATGGTCCTATGCATTTGGAGGTCATTCAGGAGAAGCTATCCGCTTACAATCCCAAGGATTTATACCCTTACGCTCCCCCTGCGGGCAAACCTGAACTTCGTAGTGTATGGCGTGACAAAATGCTGAAGGAAAACCCTTCGTTGGCTGGAAAAAGTTACGGCCTTCCCGTAGTTACGAACGCGCTGACCCATGGTTTGAGCATCGTTGCCGACCTGTTCACGGATGAAGGGGACGCTGTCATTTACCCAGACAAGAACTGGGAAAACTATGAGCTGACTTTCGGTATTCGCCGTCATGGACGTTTGGTGAATTTCCCGTTGTTCACAGAGGATCAAAATTTTAATAGTGAAGGATTACGCGAGGCGCTACTGGCACAGAAAGAATACGGCAAAGCGATCGTTGTGCTGAACTTCCCGAATAACCCGACGGGCTACACACCGGGAGTCGAAGAGGGTAAAGCGATTGTTGCTGCCATCCAGGAAGCCGCGGAAGCAGGCATCAATGTCGTAGTTGTGACGGATGACGCTTATTTTGGTCTGTTCTTCGAGGACTCTCTTCATGAGTCACTATTCGGTCAGTTAGCTGGACTTCATCCGAGAATTCTACCCGTCAAAATTGACGGAGCTACCAAAGAAGAATTCGTTTGGGGCTTCCGTGTCGGATTTATTACCTTTGCTTCGGAACATCAGGATGTACTGAGCGCACTGGAACAAAAAACATTAGGGATTATACGGGCAACGATTTCGAGCGGTCCTCACCCATCTCAAACCTTCGTCCTGGACGCCCTCAAGTCAACGGACTTTGAACAACAGAAGAAAGAAAAGTTCCAAATTATGAAGGGACGGGCTAATAAAGTCAAAGCGTTGCTCGATAGTGGAAAATACGGAGATGTATGGAGCTACTATCCTTTCAATTCGGGTTATTTTATGTGCCTCAAGCTGAACGGCTTGTCCGCTGAACGACTGCGCACACATTTGCTGGAACAATATGGGGTAGGAACGATTGCGCTGGGTGAATATGATCTCCGAATCGCATTCTCATGTATCGAGGAAGAGTATCTGGAAGACCTGTATGACATTGTTTATCGTGGCGCACAAGATTTGTTGAACGCCTGATATGTAACAGATTCAATATAGCATCATTAGCGGTATGCCGGATGTTGTGGCATACCGCTTTTTAATGGGCTGAACCATTGTGAATCACACTTCGAAACAAACTATCCTTCAGCAGCGAGCATTGATTCCTGTGCGAGTGGCAGCAGGATGACTACCTCCGTTCCGACTCCGGGCTCACTCTCATAGTGTATACTTCCGTTCATGGCTTCAATGATTCGAAAGGAGACGACCGTTCCCAATCCCGTTCCTACCTCTTTGGTTGAAAAAAACAAAGTACCCACTCGCTCCAGATGCTCCTGACTCATGCCTTTTCCTGTATCCCTAATATGCAGACATGCCTTCTCTTCCTGAATCGCCAGCTTTATGTATACCCTGCCTCCATCATCCGCAGCTTCGATCGCATTTTTCGTCACATGTATTAACGCCTGTAACAGCTGATTACGATCCATATGTACGTATATTTCATTCCTTAGCTCAGTATACAGTCTTACGCCTTGCTTGGTCGCCATCGGTTTCAAAAGCAAAACAATCTGTTGAACCATGCCAGACAGATCCATCAGCTCTGTGTTCCCAATCTGCGGTCTGGATAAGTTCAGATAGTCGCTAATAATTCTTTCAGCCCGATCGACCTCTGCTAGTGCCAAAGCAATATATCTGCGATTTTTCCCTTCTAGCCCTGACTGAACCATTTGCAAGAACCCTTTAATAACGGTCAATGGATTCCGTACTTCATGAGCCATAGAAGCAGCCAGTTCACCTAACGTATTCAGATGCTCAGCATATTTAATCTTTCTTCTCATTTCTTCCCGTTCCAAACTAAACTCCATCCAGAAAGAGGAGGCTCCAATGCTTAGGAATTGAATCATACCGAACCAGAGTATTGCCCGGATCAGCTCGATCTCATCCTTATCCAGCCTTCCATTGACCCAGGAATGCATTAACAGAAATATAAACATGGCAATACTGGTCCATATACTCATTAGCATATTCATGCCCACCCGAAGCAATATACTATTGAGCTGCATAAACTTTTTTCTCACCAAGAGAGGCCCCAAATAACACAACATCATGCTGGGAAAGCTCACCACCATAGACTCAGGATCTATATACATACGAGCCATCACCATCAACGTTATATTCAGAAGCCCTGCCTTAGGACCAAAATATAAAACAGAAAGGATCAGAGGAACATATCGGAGATCCCAATATAGTCCATACCAAATGTACGAAAACATAAGGCAAAGCACAGAAGACACACCCAGCACCCCTCCCATAAGCAACGGGGTATGTTTCATATGCCGATGATCTGACAAAGCGCTATATACCAATAACGGTACAAACACAAGAAATATGTTCACGAGCAGCTTATCTATCAGCATCTCGTCTTTCCCACTTTCCAAGTGATAATGATTACATACTTCTTCTATTCTCGACAATACGTGTCTTTTCCTCTCTCCTCCCCTACATTGATGAAAAATATAAGGCGATTCGGCAACATGCCTGAGCATTGGCCCACGCAATCTGAAAATCCACTTCATAAGATACGATGTATCCTTTATCACAATGACCGAGAGGAGAATGAGCATGGGAGCAGAAGAAACAAGAGGCGGTTACGGCGCATTCACAAGCACAGGAACAATTCTGGTACTGTTCATTTTATTAGTTATCATCAGCAAAACGATCTTTATATAAGCTGACGGATATCTGCACCCACGGCTACGATAGCAGTACACAAAAAGGCTAATTCGCAGGCAACTCTTGCTGCTTGCGAATTAGCCTTTACTTTATTCACATAGATACAAATTACACTTCTTCTTCATCCTGACCGTCCAAACGCCATTTTTTGGCTTGAGCACCTCGTAACAGGAACACTACTGCAACTCCCCCAAGCAATGTGAGCAGTGTAGACAGTAGATCTTCCGTTCCTTTTGCCAGAAAAGGAAGCCACAGAACCACAGCAGCCGGCAACGTCAACCGAACAACAAAGTCGAGAAAAGACGCACGACGACTATGCGCAGGAATCGGATACAACTGAAGCCATAATGAATCCTTGTGATACTGCCTTAGTGAAGTGACCTGTACACCAATGAGGAATATGAAAAATAAATATACTGCAATACCAATCCAGCTAGCATGGGTGATATATATAATTAACAACCCCAGAATCCCGAGCCGAATGACAATACCTGCTGGCTCTGTACGCAGGAACGTCTTAAACAGCAGGTAACGATACGCTCCCCTTCTGTTCCAAGGTATGTTACCTCCCAACCAGGACAGCCAACGACGTGGCGTCACTCTCTGCGTAAGGGCGGGCACATCGACGAACCAGCCCAAAGTGCGCATCACCCGAGCAGCCTGCATACCCTCTGTACGAATCAGCTTTTCCCAAGCCACTAGCAGCTTGACCGGAAAACGCAGAACAAGCACGTACACCACACCGACCAATATGATAAAGGGTACGCTGTGTAGTGGAGGCTGCCATAGCCATGCGGCTACCATCAGCACAGCCAACACCCACCGAAGCAGACGATAGCCTATACTCCCGCCAATCGATACCATACGAAGCTCTTGCCAGCCGCCGTAGCTGAATAGCAGCTTTAATAGCACGAACAGTAGCAGGGTCAGTAGCAACGGCTTAGGCGCGGAATCACTGCGAATATACAGCGGCCACACGATAATAGACAGCAATAGCAAACCGAATATTTTATACACCACACCTCGAATCCGGCTGGCCTTAAAATAATGGTGCATTGCGTGCTCCTGTGGACGGAGAAACACAATATCCGCTGCGTTTAAATACGTACGAAAGCTCGCATGAGCAATTGGAATAGCCACAATCAGCATGATCCAGCGGATGGGCAAATCCGGTGGAGTATGCATTAGTAGCGACGTGTACCATGCGGCAAAGGCAATCAGTGCAAAGCCGAACACCACCGCCAGACCGCTCTGAATGACATAGCCCAGATAAGGCAACACCTGTCCCCAGAACGCTACACGTCTTTCTTTATGCAGACGTTGCAAATCCATGCTCATTCCCTGCCCTGTACCAGCTCATAAAATGCATCTTCCAGCGGCATGCCCGGCTTACCCGCCTGTGCTGTCACTTCGCCCAGCGTACCCTGCGCAATGATGGCACCCTGATGAAGTACAATGAAACGATCGCAATAATTTTCAATCGTGGACAAAATATGAGAACTGAGTAGAATGGACGAACCGGAACGCTTCATCTCTAACATAAAGTCAAGCAGGGAACGAATACCAAGCGGGTCCAAACCCAAAAATGGCTCATCTATGACATACAACGGCGGCCCCGCTAAAAATGCACACATAATCATCACTTTCTGGCGCATCCCTTTAGACAGGTGCATCGACATACTTCCACTTTTATCCCGCATACGGAACAAGTCCAGCATTTGATCACTGCGTGTGCGGAAATCTGCTTCGCTAACTCCGTACGCTCTGGCCGTGAATTCCATATGCTCCATCACCGTCATTTCAGGATACAGCTCTGGAGATTCAGGTACAAAAGCAATGGCTCCCTGATATTCCTCGGGATTTTCATCCTGCTTATGCCCCTGCACACGAATTTCTCCGGCCTGCGGTGTCATCAGGCCCAAAATATGCTTCATGGTCGTACTTTTCCCGGCCCCGTTCAGACCGATCAGTCCTACCATTTCGCCCGGTTTCACATCCAGCGAAATCTGATGCAGCACCGGGCGCTTGGCGCTATATCCGCCAGTCAGTCCGTTAATTTGCAACACAGGCTGTTGTTCCATGGCTTCCCCTCTTCTCCCTTACTCGTTCGGTTTTGATCCTTTTTCCTTCAGCCATCTTGGTGCACCCTTGTTTTTACGATCACGCTCGCGTTGTGCTTTTCCTGCTTTGGACAAGGCAGCTCCTTTACTCTTGCCTGGAGCTGAACCGTTCGCGGAATTCCTGCCAGGACGTCCGTTTTCAGTGCGAACAGGTGCCTTACGGTTTTCCGTCAGTGCTCCGTCAGATATGGATCTGGACTCGGATGGTCTTACAGGCGCACGCTTGGCATCCGCCGGACGCGGCACGACTACTCGACCTCCGTGTAACGCACGCTCTGCGATGTCAATGCCCAGTTCACGGGAGAACTTACGCATGATGAATGTTTCACGGTCAGTGACAACCGATGCCACCAATCCTTTGCGTCCCATCCGTCCTGTCCGTCCTGCACGGTGAACATATGCTTGGCTATCCGTAGCCGGGTCAAAATGAATAACCATTTCAAGGCCCTCAATATCCAGACCACGGGCTGCCACATCCGAAGCGACCAGCACTTTGAGCTTGTCCTCGCGGAATCGGGCCAACACATTGCTACGCGTGACTTTATCCGCATCTCCATACAAGGATGCCGTAGTCAGCCCCATATGCTTGAGCTTGGCTTCGATCTCTCCGATGGCATTGGTTGTATTCACGAACACCAGCGCTTTTCTCGGATTAAAATGACGTACCAGACGGCGCAGCATATCCACCTTATCCCGTTCTTCGGATACAAAGTAATAGTGTTCCAATCCACTGGCCGTCTTCTGGTCGGGATCAATCCCAATTTCTACGTATTCACGCATCTCCCGTTTCGCCAGCGACTGAATCTCGTCGTTCAGCGTTGCGGACAGGAATACCAATTGACGATCGCGTTGGGCGGTGCCCAATATATTTGTTACATCGCCTGCTCCGCCGAGCTGGAACATCTGATCCACCTCATCGATGACAATGGCTGTAATATTGTGCATTTTCAACTTTTTTGAAGCGATGAGTTCCCGTACACGTCCTGGTGTGCCCACGACAAGCTGTGGATGATCCTTGAGCTTTTCGATTTGACGTTTGATAGCCGCCCCACCAATCAGACCGAGTACACGGATTCCGCGATGCTCTCCGTAGCGTTGACCCTCACGTACAATTTGCATGGCCAGTTCCTGGCTTGGAGCTAGTATCAACTTTTGCGTAGCCTTTTTCTGTGGATCAATCGCTTGCAACAGCGGCAGCAAATAAGCCAGTGTCTTGCCTGTGCCAGTTTGTGAGCGCGCCAATACATGCTTTCCCTTCATTATTTCCGGTATAGCCTCTGCCTGAACTGGCGAAGGCTGTGTAATTTCATGCTCAGTCAGTTTGTCCAACAGATCTTGTTCAACGCCGAGCGATTCAAAATTCATTGTCATGAAAAGGTCCAACCCCTATACGTAAATTCGTTACTCTCCATTATATGCGAAAATAGCCCTGTTACCAAATCACAAAAATAAAAGATGTCCCTCACCATAGCTAATGGCTTACGGGACATCTTTTATTTCTTATTCATCACCCCATGACCCAGCCTATCGGTCAGTCTGGGAGCTAACTGATACAGCTTGAGAAAAGGAGATACCCACCGTGGCAGATTAACCTCCTCCTTGCGAAGCTCCATCGCTCTTACAATATGCCGTGCCACCTTATCAGGTTGTAGCATAAACCAGCTTACATTTCGAACATATCCTCCTGTAGGATCTGCCAGCTCAAAAAACGGTGTGTCGATCGGCCCGGGGTTAATCGTCGTTACAGTCACTCCACTCCCGCGCAGCTCTTGCCGGAGCGCATTGCTGAAACCGAGCAATGCATGCTTCGTCGCCGTGTAAGAAGACGATTTGGCTGTCCCGATTTTCCCGGCCATCGATGCTACATTGACAATCTGTCCATGGCCCCGCTCTGTCATTTGTGGCAGAAACGCCTTGATGCAGCGAACGACACCCATGTAGTTCACGTCCATCATTTGTTCAAACTCCGTCAAGTGGGTTTCATTAAAATACTCAAATTTTCCGTAGCCCGCATTGTTAAGCAATATATCGACCCGTCCGTACTGTCCCAATACTCGTGCTGCAACAGCCTCTACCTGCTCCTGGCGGGTGACGTCCAGTTGGATAAGCTCATGTCTGCCGCTGATTCCCGCAGATACTTGCTTCAGTCGCTCCTGCGAGCGTGCTGTTAAAATAGGAATCGCGCCCTTTTCGCTTAACAACTGAGCGCAAAGGGCGCCAATCCCACTGGATGCACCTGTAATCACAACTATCTTGTCCTGTAGTCTACTCACGGTCATCCCTCCACATTAAAGAAACTTGCTCCTTTAATATTAAGAGATCATCACCTGAATATCCAGCTCACCGATTCCTTCCACCGTGAGCGGAATATAAAGGGCACGCTGAGGCACAAAAGTGGTCAAGTTTTCTGATTTCATGACCTGCGGAGGCGTAATATCCACGACAATTCCCTGACTGGACAAAATCGTACTGGCATTGCCACTAATCATATTGCCCAATTCTGAAATTGCGCTTTTTCCCATCTCATCAATCTCAGTCAACACAAATCCGCCCATCATCGCTGATACCATGCGTAGCGCCACCTGTTCATTCAGGCCGAACACAATATTTCCGCTAAGCTGTCCGGTCATCCCGATCATAATCCAGATGTGGTCGTCCACCATCTCGACATTTTTCACACCAAGATTTCCGGGTGAAGGAGATACTTGGATCAATTGTTCAATGACCCGTCGCGCCGACTCCAAAAAAGGATTTATCACTTCTGCCTTCACGATCAAAGCGCCCCTTTACGATGGGCTTTTAGACATACAACAAAAGTCCCATTTTAATTAGAATTTTTTAAGCAAATATTACTACATAACGTTTCGACCCTCAATAAAATACTCTCTCTATCACTTATCGACAGCTGCCCGGTAATTTTTTATAGCTAAATCACAAAAACTGTGAATAATGTCCTATATCTTTACTCCTTAGTCTATTTAGATTGATTATTTTTGAAGGATATCAGGACTTTAGTCTTTATTTCCCAATATACCACACTTTAAGGTGCTCTGCTTCGATTCATTGCCCTTCCTGCTCGAATAACCTATAATTTAATGAAATAAATCATAACGACGGTTTTACATATGAACCTATGGATTGGCTAAAAATATTCATTCTATACAGCTGCGATAAGATTAAGAAAAGAGAGGAGGAACTTCATGAACATCAGTCAACTTGAAACACTTATCATGATTTCCAAAACGATGAGCTTCCGCAAAGCCGGAGAACTTCTCAATTTGACGCAGCCGGCGGTGTCCGCCCAAATTAAAAGTCTAGAGGATGAGTTCAAAACCATTCTGATTGACCGCAACCAGCCTGTCACCCTGACCGACCGGGGAGCTGTTTTTTTGGAACACGCCGAGCGCATATTGGAGGTTGTTGAGGAATTAAGACAAAAATTGTACGATCTAAACGAAACACCACAGGGTCACATTGCGCTGGGTACCACAACATCCATCGCTATTCAAATTTTACCGCGCGTGCTTTCCTACTTTCAGGATCAGTTCCCTCTCATCAAAACCTCCATTCAATCCATGGCTTCCTCCATGATTTATCAGCAGGTGGAGAACGGACTTATTGATGTTGGCATCGGCTATCTGATCGAACGTAATCCTAATTTAAGCACTTCGGTTCTGTATTACGATTCCTTTGAGCTAGTCGTTTCTCCTACTCATCCGCTAGCTTCACAACCACATGCTACCATTGAAGCCCTTCGGGAAATTCCGCTGATTCTGCTCTCTCCCGATACGGTGGGACGAAAATTCGTGGATGATGTATTTAAAAAGCACCAAATCGTGCCTCATGTCGTGATCGAGTTGTCCAGCAGTGAGGAAGTCAAACGGATGGTCGAAATTAATCTCGGTGCTGCCATTATTTCCAGACTATCGGTCACTTCTGAACTGCGTGCAGGCACATTAAAAATGATCCATATTCCCGAGCTGGAAGTTAGTCATCCTGTAGGAGTGATTTATAAATCCGGCCGATATCTAAACTCAGCCATGCAGCAATTTTTAAGTGATCTGAAGGGGATGCCGGAGACGAATTTTACCAGTTCTGAATAACGTAATTCACTATGAACACCATACGAAATATAAACCCTGATTACGAAAGGAAGACAGGCTATGAAATTTGATCTGCACACCCATCATTTCCGCTGCGGTCATGCAGACGGAAACATTCGAGATTACATTGAAGCAGGCATTCAGTCGGGCTTACAAGCGATTGGTATTTCGGACCATTCCCCTTTCTTGGGCAGCGAACAAGATCAGGCTTTTCCTAAAATTTATATGGCTAAGTCACAGCTTGCTGAATACGTAGAAGAGGTACAACAGCTTAAAAAGGAATACGAAGGCCGTATTGACGTGCTCCTCGGGTTGGAAACGGATTATTTTCCTGATTTTGCTGAATTATATCGTTCCACTCTGGCTCCTTATCCATTTGATTACCTGATTGGGTCGATTCACAATGTCGAAGGGGACAGCATTTTTAACCGTAACCGTTGGAACAAATTAAGCGATGCTCGTAAAATCGAGGTCAAACGAGCCTACTATGCGCTCATTCAGGAATCTGCGCGAAGCGGCATGTTTCAGATTTTAGGTCATATTGACGCAATGAAGGGGAACTTCCCTGCCTTTTCAGACATTCCTGCCGATACAGTCATTGATGAAACCTTGCGGGTAATTGCGGAATCCAATGTGGCGATTGAAATTAACACTTCGGGTAAAACCAAGCTGAGTGGTGGATGGTACCCGTCTGCTTCTATTTTAGAGAGAGCGCACCATTTTGGTGTGGAGGTTACTTTTGGTTCGGATGCTCATAAGCCTTCGCGTGTAGGCGATGACTGGGAAGAGGTAAAGGCAATGCTGAAGGATATCGGCTTCCGCGAATGGGTTTATTTTAAAGAAAAACGTAAAATTCCTGTGGCGCTTTAAAATTCAAGGCGGGGATTGCCGCTCCGCAAATCATTTGACCATACGAACGCTGCTGCAATGGGATTGTTGGGAATTTTAAATTATAAGGTAATATCCCATTGCAAAGGCGAACGCTTAGCAAGATTATGACATCTATGTGTGAGGAGAATTACATATGCACTTGGAAGATCCTATGGACAAGCTCAAAAAGCTAAAGCATGACATTACGCGATTTATGCTCATCTATAAGTTTGCGCTCGACGAAATGGAAACCAAGATTGAAATATTAAAGCAGGAATTTCAAGCATTGCACGATTACAGCCCTATTGAGCATACCAAATCACGCCTTAAATCTCCTGAGAGCATCATGAATAAAATGATCCGTAAAAATAGCGAGTTATCGCTGGATGCTATCAAGGATCATATCAAGGATATCGCTGGTTTGCGTATTACTTGCTCTTTTATTTCTGACATTTATGATGTCAGTAACATGCTTCAGAGACAGAGTGACTTGAAGGTACTGGAAATTAAGGATTACATCAAGAACCCCAAGCCGAACGGTTACCAGAGCCTGCATTTGCTGGTTCAAGTTCCTGTATTCATGTCGGATTGTGAGGAGCTAGTCTGCGTAGAGGTGCAAATTCGAACCATTGCGATGGATTTCTGGGCCAGCCTGGAGCATAAAATCTTTTATAAGTACAACCAGTCCGTTCCCGAAAGTCTGACACGTGAATTAAAGAACGCAGCGGATTCCGCTAATGCGCTCGATCTTCAAATGGAGCGACTGCATCGTGAAATTAAGGAGATCAAAGACGCTAGAGGTGAAGAAGACTCCATAGAGGAGCTTCGGAAGATTATGATTAATAATCAGCAAATTACGGTGCCGGCCAATTTCTTGAAGCTTCTGGGAGAGTAATATTAGGCGGTACTCCACCGCTATGCAAATGATTTGATCCTATGATCGCTGTTGCAACGGGATTCACTGGATGGCATAGGCCCTTTTAAAGAGTAGAATCCCATTGCAAAGGCGAACACTGCAGGAGACAAATTTATGATCAACGAATCGCATGTTTGTTCAAAAATTGAAGAATAGAATCATTAATTAAGATCGGCTTCTCTCTAAGCATGTGCGGTCGATGACTACAACCTGGAGCAATTAGATAACGTGAGTCTTGAACCCTTGAGCATAATTCCAGAAGCTGCTCTTCTGTGGCGAAACCGTCATGTTCTCCGGCGATAAATAATGCAGGGCACGTAATGCTGCTTAACTCCTCACGTGTCAGTTGTGGATATTGGCGCCAATCCTGTGCGCTCTGGCGCATAAATTCTTGCCAATTCCCCTGATGTGCCTCCTCATGCCGTTCCATCATTTGATGGATCATTTCATAACGTTCGTTTTGGATGAGCCACTCCGGTTCAAATTCATCCGCCCCCTCAGGACATGCGATTCCACTACAGCCTATGGTCGTAACGGTCGCGAACATTCGAGGGTGCTTCACCGCACAATATAAAGCCACATTGCCTCCGCAGCTGTACCCATTTTTTCGTAATACATTTCTAAATCCTGAATTTCTACGTATGGCATATGATCCTCCTCTTTTTCATTGTGTCCTGTATCTTTTACATTCCTTAGTCCGTCTATCTTAATATAAATGAAAACCATTCCAGAAGGAGTGATGTAAGTATGAAAAAGATACTTGTATTGGGTGGAACGCGCTTTTTTGGCAAGAGACTGGTGGAACGTCTGCTGGAGAGTTCGGAGAACTCCGTTACCATCCTCACACGAGGCCAAACAAGCGATTCGTTTGGTGACCGCGTTCAGCGGATCTGTGCAGACCGTACCGACCAGCAAGCGCTCGCTGAGGCGGTGGGTGAGCAAGTGTGGGACGTTGTTTATGATAATATTTGCTTTTCCCCAGATGAAGCCAGCGAAGCCTGCCGCATTTTTGATGCTAAAGCCAAGAGGTATATTGTCACCTCCAGTCTATCCGTCTATGATTCGAGCCCGGAAGTGCTGACAGAGAGCATCTTTGACCCTCTAGCTTACCCGGTTCGCAAGGGCGGTAAGGACGATTTTACATATCAGGAGGCTAAACGGCAGGCAGAAGCAGTTTTTATGCAGCAAGCTACATTCCCTGTAGTCGCTGTTCGTTTTCCGATTGTACTGGGAACAGATGATTATACGAAAAGACTTCATTTTCATATCGAGCATGTTCGTGATGGAACAGAAATCGGAGTACCTAATTCCGCAGCACAAATCTCATTTATACGTTCCGATGAAGCCGCAGATTTTCTGCTTTGGCTCGGTCACACTCATTTAACAGGTCCTGTAAATGCTTGCTCCGACGGTACAGTGAGGATTAGAGAGATCATTTCGATCATTGAGCAGGCAACAGGAAAACAAGCTGTGATGAAAGAAAAAACAGCAGACGAGCACATGTCTCCATTCGGCATTACACAATCGTGGTATATGGATACGTCCAAAGCCCAGTCAGAGGGGTACTCATTTCTCTCCCTAAATGAATGGCTTCCAGAGCTGATAACCAGCCTGAACCGCTCCTATAAATCATAAAAAAAAGAGGACCCGAAGCTTCGGGTCCCAGCAGTATATATATAATTCAAAGGGGGTCATGTTTATGTTGTACCCACTCTATGTTAAAGTAACTTTGCAGTTATGTTTCATTTTTGTAACAAAATGAAATACAAAGGAGCCCAGCCAAGGCAAGAAGACCACTCGCCACCACAGAGATAGAGAATGCCCTACTATAGAATAACAAAAAAAGAGGACCCGAATCATCGGGCCCAGCAACATATATTATTCAAAAGGGGGTCATGTCTGTATTGTACCCGTCCTGTGTTAGAGTTGTTTTGCAGTTATATTTCATCTTTGTAACAAAATATTCCATTGTCATTTCTACGCATAATCCCCTTGGGTCATCGAAAATACCAATACACTCGGCACCACTCCTGAGGGATCATAAGCACCAATGGTACGCAGCAGGCGCATCTTATTTTTAATAAGCACACGCGTAGAAGCCTGATTATCCTCTTGGCAACGACTTTCGATCCGCTTGAGCTTCAAAGATCCGAAACCAAAATTCAGCATTTCTCCCACGACTTCTGTAGCCAGCCCCTGTCCCCAAAAGGGACGATCCAGAATATAGCCCAATTGCGCCTCACCCGTTCTTTCATTCCATTGCTGAAAAGAGACGATACCTAGCAACGGTGAGGAGGTAGACTCGTTGGATTCACCAGGCAGATTGCTTTCTCCTGTATTTCTCTGATGCCATTCCACCGCAAAATGCAGGGAATCCAGAGAATCAGCAGATATTTTAATTTGCGCAACCAGACGCCGCATTCGTGCATGGACTGGCTTGCGAATTCGATTCACATATTGGATCACCAATGGATCGGATAGGATCCGTTCCAGCGCGGGATAATCCTCCGTTCTTAGCTGGCGCAATTGGACTCGACGGGTGTAAAGCTCCGGTAACCCAAGACGAAGCATTTCTCTGGTCAGCACAATATTCCCTCCTGCGGATGGATTGGCTTTTAGAAATGAATGTTTCCATACTTAATCCAGATCCTGAATCCCCCGGTAAATTCCTGTACGCAGCTCTCGAATATAATACGGTAAAGAAGGCACAGCAGCTTCCTCCGCTTGTTTTACCGCCAGTTCTATATCATAAGGCACACGTACAAAATGAATAGAGAAGGACGTAGGCTGCTCCTCTCCCATCTCCCCCTCTAAAATGCAGTAGGAAGCCTGCGTAACATCCAACGGATTTCCGACACTACCGACATTAAAAAGTGTTTTTCCCTGAAAATGCTGGATAAAAGCATTGTGCACATCACCATATCCCACCACATCCGGAGCAAAAGCAACTTTTCCATTTTCTTCTGCTAACGGATCGAACATGGCAAGCCTTTTTTCCGGCTCATCCCATGGCTGCACGCGGTGATACACACTTTGCGGTGAGGCATGCACCAGGCGGATACGGCGTCCGCTCATTCTGAAATCATAATGAAACGGCAACTGTGCCAAATACTGCACTCGTTCTGCCCCCAAGCGTTCGGCTTGCCAGCTAAAATTGAGATCATCCGTAATACTAACCAACTCATCCCAATTCCCCCGCACGACCACTTCACAACGTTGACGGACAGCATCCAGAACCTCGCACGGGCTAGGCCCTTTGCCGATCAGATCCCCCAAACAAAACACACGGCTAATGCCTCGGGAAGCAATATCCTCCAGCACCGCCTCACAGGCAGGCCAATTGCCATGAATATCTGAAATGACAGCAATACGGTCCATCTGAACCTCACTCCTTTGTCCGAAACGGCTACATCTCTACACTACATTCAAGCCATCTTTATGTAGTTCCAACATATATGATAAAGATGAAAAAAAGATCATGGCCTATTGGCCGGACTTTAGCGTAATGACGCTAAGCTCCGGTCTGCACAGCACACGAATCGGCAGATGTGTCATGCCAATGCCTCGGCTGACATACAGCGGCATTCTCTTCGTCCCCACATGAAATAACCCCTGGATGTACTTGCGTCCACCCGGAGGCGGCATGGGCGCTCCAATGACCGGCAAGCGTACCTGTCCTCCATGCGTATGCCCCGACAGTTGAAGATCAAAGGACATTTGCGCCGCCACATCTGCATAGTCCGGCTCATGCATCAGCAGCAACTTGCACATCTCATCAGGTAGCCCGTGGATGGCACGCTGCGGATTGGGCTTGCCCATAATGTTATCCTCTAAACCAACCATGGCTACACGCTGCCCCGCGCGCTCTATAATCGCATGCTCGTTTCTCAGCAACGTAAATCCGGTTTTCGGATATAATTCCTGAACTCCGGCGGGTAAGCCTCTATAATCATGATTGCCCAGAATAGCAAATTTGCCAAGTGTGGCGTGCATCGAAGCCATAACTGGAACAGCAGCCTTCATGGATACTGCATAGTCATCTACAATATCGCCTGTAAAACAGAGCAAGTCCGGCTTCAGACCTGCTATACGGTCCGCAAGCTCGCGTAGATCCTGCTCATCCATGTGAAAGCCCAAGTGCACATCACTGAAATGTACAACCCTGATTCCGTCAAAAGCAGACGGAAGACGAGGGATAGACAAGTTGAAGCGTGTAATTTCCAAATGATTAGGCTCCCATAAGGAAGCATATCCTCCAGCCAGAAGCGCGGTTCCGGCTGTGGCTAAAGCCGCTTTTTTCAGAAAATGGCGGCGCGAAGGATTGGCTGGTTCATTTGAAATGGAACGCCGCGAAGAACCGGGAGGGATAGCGGCCCCCTGATGTGGGCCATCCTGACTCTCGCGGCGGGTGTGCGGCGTCTTCTCCATATGCGTTCCCCCTTGCGATCTATTCCTTGATCTCACTTATTTGAATTCTTACCGTCCAGAAGCTTTAGCGATGGGTGGACAACCACTGCTCCGCATAGTCTATCAAATCACATTGCCTCGCGAAAAAACATGAAGCCTCCCCAATGTTCACCCGTGTAAAAGCTGAGGGACAGTCCCGTTCAAAATCAAGTCCCAGCTTCTCAAAGTCATCTGAGGTAATATTAAAATCCTGAAAAGATACCCACGCTTTTGCTCCATCCACCCTCATAGGAGCTTGATGGGTGATCACTTCACGTCCATTGTAGGCTGTTCGATATTCCGCCAAATGCAAGGAGGTGTTGCTGTCATGTCCGCAGCCCAACAGCAGTACATAGGCATCTGCCTCGTACAGCTTCGCCAAGGGCGAATGCTCACCCAGTCCAAAGTCGAGCTCATGAGCTGCCAGTAATTCCGAAGCTGCGGGTCCACGCGCCGCCAGAGAAACATGCGGATGCCCGCTGCGCTTGGTTCCCGGCAGGCCACGGAACGTTTCTACAATGATACCCATCCCTCCGGTCAGCGTCCAGGCCGGATCATAAGCGGGTATTTCCTCGCGTACCAGTTCCCACCATGACTCATCCAGAGGCGGGTTCATCCAAGTCGAGGGATCAGTCAAGTCATGTGACTGTGTCGGCATCACCAGCGTCCCTTCCGAGCCAACTGCTTCGGTTAGCGCGGCAAGAATGGCCGAGGCCCCGCCTGGAACAAAGCGTCCAAAGCTGCGCATCGACGAGTGAACAAGCAATGTCATGCCGCTCCGAACTCCCAGATCCTTTAATCCCTTCAATACATCCGACCTAGTGACAGGTCGATTCGTTATCGGTTGCACAGTCACCTGCCCAGCCTCCTTTTCTCCAAAAACGATACACAATACCATAATTATACCATAACTGCTATCCCGCGCTCCTTCCTCCATGTTACCCTCCATCATTCCTGAGCGCAAAAAACAGGCTTTCTCCAGTTTGAGAAAAAGCCTGTTTGGGCATAACCTATTCGCTGTCTGGTGCTATACAGTCAGCCAGCGCTTGAACATATGCTTGGTCGTTTCCTTGTTCATTTCGGCAATAGAAGTTGTCAACGGAATGCCTTTCGGGCAAGAGCGTACACAGTTTTGCGAGTTCCCGCACCCTTCCAGCCCATCGTCCGTCATCAATGCCTCCAGCCGCTCTTCCTGATTCATTTCCCCTGTCGGATGGCTATTAAACAGGCGAACCTGAGATATCGCCGCAGGTCCAATAAACGTCGTCTTCTCATTGACGTTCGGGCAAGCTTCCAGACAGACACCGCAGGTCATGCACTTGGACAGCTCATACGCCCACTGACGCTTCTTCTCTGCCATTCTAGGACCAGGGCCCAGATCGTAGGTACCGTCAATCGGAATCCACGCTTTGACCTTCTTGAGCGCATTAAACATCCGGCTGCGGTCGATGACCAAATCCCGAACGACCGGGAACGTGTTCATCGGCGCGATCGTAATCGGCTGCTCCAGCTTATCGACGAGCGCTGCACAGGCCTGACGCGGCTTGCCGTTAATCACCATGGAGCATGCTCCGCATACTTCCTCCAGGCAATTCGACTCCCAGCACACCGGAGCCGTCTCTTTCCCGTGGCTGTCCACCGGATTACGCTGAATTTCCATCAGCGCGCTAATCACATTCATCCCCGGACGATAAGCCAATTCGAATTCTTCCGTATAGGGACTGGCTTTAGGATCAGCTTGACGGGTCACAACGAACTTCACTGTTTTATTCGACTTCACTGCTTGCTCCGACATCTAAATACACTCCCTTCTATTATTTGTTCTTGGAATAATCCCGAATACGCGGCTTGATCAGCGAAACATCCACCGCTTCATACGAGATTTGTGGTCCTTCCGGTGTCCAGTCCGCAATCGTCGTTTTCAGGAAATCCTCATCGTTGCGATCTGGAAAGTCTGGTTTGTAATGGGCCCCACGGCTTTCGTTGCGCAGTAGCGCACCTTTAGTCATCGCTTCAGCCAGCTCCATCATATTCCACAGCTGCCGTGTAAACGCTGCACCCGCATTGTTCCAGCGCGAAGCGTCATTGATGTTAATGTTAGAGTAACGCTCCTTCAGCTCCTTGATCTTATGGATCGTAGCTTCCAGCTTGTCATTATAACGAACCACAGTCATGTTGTTCGTCATCCACTCGCCCAGCTCTTTATGAAGAACATAGGCATTTTCTTTTCCGTCCATATGCAAAATACGCTCATACTTCTCCGTCTGCTGATTAACTGCCGCATCAAATACGGAGGTAGCTATATCCTGGGCAGATTTTTTCAAGCCTTTGATATATTCCACAGCCTTAGGTCCAGCCACCATCCCGCCATAAATGGCTGACAGCAACGAGTTCGCACCCAAACGGTTCGCTCCATGATATTGGAATTCACACTCACCAGCCGCGAACAGACCCGGTATATTCGTCATCTGATTGTAGTCGACCCACATGCCACCCATTGAATAATGAACAGCCGGGAATATTTTCATCGGGATTTTGCGCGGATCGTCACCGACGAATTTTTCATAAATTTCAATAATGCCGCCCAGCTTTACATCCAGCTCTTTCGGGTCCTTGTGGGACAGATCGAGGTAGACCATGTTCTCGCCATTAATACCCAGTCCATCATCAACGCATACACTGAATATTTCACGTGTCGCAATATCGCGAGGGACCAGATTTCCGTAAGCCGGATACTTTTCTTCGAGGAAATACCATGGCTTACCATCCTTATACGTCCAAATACGACCGCCCTCTCCCCGTGCTGACTCGGACATGAGACGCAGCTTGTCATCACCGGGTATAGCCGTCGGATGGATCTGGATAAACTCACCATTCGCATAGCGTACGCCTTGCTGATACACCGCACCGGCAGCCGTGCCCGTATTAATGACGGAATTCGTGGTTTTACCGAAAATAATCCCGGGGCCACCAGATGCCAAAATAACTGCATCCGCCGCAAAAGTCTTCACTTCCATCGTACGCAAATCCTGCCCGCAAATCCCTCGACAGATGCCTTCATCATCCAGTACCGCCTGTAAAAACTCCCAGTTTTCATACTTGGTCACCAAACCCGCAGATTCCCAGCGCCGTACCTGCTCATCGAGAGCGTACAGAAGCTGCTGTCCTGTCGTAGCACCAGCAAAGGCGGTCCGATGATGCTGGGTACCGCCGAAGCGGCGGAAATCCAGCAGTCCTTCCGGTGTCCGGTTAAACATGACGCCCATGCGGTCCATGAGATGAATAATCCCTGGAGCCGCTTCGCACATCGCTTTTACCGGCGGCTGGTTGGCCAGAAAGTCCCCGCCATAGACTGAATCATCAAAGTGAATCCAGGGTGAGTCTCCCTCACCCTTGGTATTTACCGCACCATTGATGCCACCTTGAGCACAAACGGAGTGGGACCTTTTGACCGGAACCAAAGAAAATAAATGAACGTGAACTCCCGCCTCTGCCGCCTTGATCGTAGCCATTAGACCTGCCAGACCGCCGCCCACGACAATAATGTTGGATGCTGCCATTTCTGCTCACTCCTTTTTTTCAGGATTTTTAACCAAATCCCCTTTTACGTTTAATAATAGAATCTCAATACGATATATAATGGATATGACTCATTTACAGTAGTTGTTTAAAACCGCTGCATTGCACCAAGGCAGTTGCTATTTCCTGAAATTCCGCGCTGCGGAATGCAAGCAGGGAAGCGATGAAGCCGATAGACACCACCACGAACAGGGTCATACAGATATAAGAAGATACTTTTTGCGCACGTGGTCCCACAGTAATCCCCCAACTGACCATAAATGCCCACAGCCCGTTAGCAAAGTGAAAGGATGCCGAAACGACACTAATTAGATACAAAATGAAATAAACCGGGTTCGTCACGATGCCATGCATGACGCCGCCTAGCTCCTCATGGGTTACATTACCCAGAGCCACCTGAAAGCGTGTATCGTATACGTGCCAGATAATAAATACAAACGTAATGACGCCGGAAATACGCTGGAACAGAAAGCGCCAGTTACGTGAATAGCCGAACCTTTTGACATTCGGATCAGCTTGATAAGCGATATACAAGCCATAAATTCCGTGGAACAGTAATGGCAAGTAGATGAATAACGTTTCTAGCACAATAACCAGCGGCAAACCATTCAGGAAGGCCACGCTGCGATTAAATCCTTCCTTGCCGCCCTCCACCGCTGTGAAGTTCGTCACCAAATGCTCAACAAAAAATAGAGCCAACGGAATGACGCCAAGAAGCGAATGCAGCTTTCTGGAATAAAATCCTTTCATCTAGGTCATGCTCCCTTCTCCCAATAATAGCGTTTTCAATAGTAATATAACATATAAAATGACAGTTCCCGATAGGAAATGCCCAACAAGGTGTCCCTTATAAGGAAAAACAAAAGTGTGAACATCTTGTGTCGCTTTCATGTTACTCCTTTTCCGCTTATAATGGAATTGCAATATACGTATTAATTATTATGTCTTTTTTGCATATAGAGAGGAAGTGGATGATTTGTTTGAGGATTTGAACGCTTTTGCCGTCATTGTCGAGCAGTCCAGTCTGAATAAAGCCTCCAAACTGCTGAATCTGTCCCAACCTGCCCTGTCTCGCAAAATTGCCAAGCTGGAGGAAGAGCTGGGTGTGAATCTCTTTGATCGTCGGGGCAAACGGCTCGAAATTACGTCCACTGGCCGATTTGTTTATACATTCGCACTAGAGCAACGGCAACGACAGCTTCGCTTCTTACAAAAGCTCTCCCAGCACAAAAATGAAGCCCAGAGTATGCTTACACTCGGCGCAAGTCTCACGACACTCCAAACGACGCTGCCTACCCTCGTCGAAGCTTTTATGAGCAAGCATCCTCAAACCGAGCTGAAGCTGCTCACCGGTAAAACCCATGAAATCGTCGCCTTTGTACGTGACAAAAAAGCAGACGCCGGTATTGTCGGGTCTGCCATTCATGAAGTCGGACTGCGTTGCATTCCGCTATTTGATGATCATTTGGAGCTCGTTGTTCCCATTGGACATGAATTAACCGTTAAGACAGGAACGGCCTCGATGAAAGATCTGCAAGGATTGCCGATGATTATTTTCTCCAAAGGAACCTGGTACCGCAGTCTGACGGATGACTTGTTCCAGCGCAGCGGCATCATGCCGGATATCCGTATGGAAATCGACTCCTTTGAGGCGATTGTACGCCTGCTTCCAACCTGTAAAGCTTCTGCCTTGCTACCCAAATCCTATTTGCGCAGCGAACTGCTGCGGGATAATGGACTCACTGCATTGTACTTGCCCGATTTGAAGGAGACACGCCGAACGACCTCCCTCATTTACTCGGAGACGACCGATCTCGGGCCCACCGCACGACGCTGGATTAGCGAGACACGTGCGTCGTTTGCAGGCTATCGTATGGTGTAGAGAGTTTAGCCCTCTTCATTGACATTAACAACCTCATCCTCAAAGCGGACGATATTGTCATTTGAGCCGATGATGACCATAATATCGTCTGCTTTTAGCCGATCCATAGCCGTCGGTGCGATCAGGATACCGTTCGCCGTATGAAGCGCCACGACACTACAGCCAAAGCGGGTGCGAGCATTTAGCTCTGCAAGCGTTTTGCCGTTCAGACATGCAGGTACATTGAGTTCCACAATACTGTATTCCTTAGACAACTCCAAATAATCGAGCAAATTAGGCGTGACTAGCTGGTGAGCCACCCGGATACCCATGTCCCGTTCTGGATAAATAATCCGGTCCACACCGAGCTTTTCTAACGCACGCCCGTGCAGCACAGATATGGCTTTGGCTACGACCTTTTTCACACCCAGCTCCTTCAGCAAAATGGCGGTCAGGATGCTTACCTGAATGTCATCCCCAATGGCAACAATGCCGCAATCGAAATTACGGATGCCCAGTGATCGCAACGAGTCTTCATCGGTAGCGTCCGCCACGACAGTATGTGTCAACATCTCACTCATACTGTCCACAACATCCTCATTCCGGTCAATGCCTAGCACCTCGCACCCCATATCCACCAATTGCAAAGCCAGGCTGGAGCCAAACCGCCCCAAGCCAATAACTACAAACTGCTGCGTTTTCATATCTACTCGAAAACTCCCTTATCCTATAATCATTTTGCCTTCCGGATGACGATATAATTCTTTACCCTTTTTCGGCCCCAGTGCATAAGCTAGCGTGAGTGGCCCCAGTCTACCTGCAAACATCGTCAGGGTAATCACCAGCTTGCCTATGACTGTCAAATCAGGTGTAAGCCCCATCGACAGCCCCACCGTACCAAACGCAGACACCGTCTCGAACAAGATCATCAGAAAATGATGATCTTCGGTTGCTGACAAAATCATGGTCACCCCAATCACGAACAGCAGCCCCAGCAGTGTAATGGTCAAGGCCTTGTAAATTCGTCCCTGCGCAAGTCGGTACCTGAACAGCACAATATCTTCACGTCCCCGCAGCATCGAAATCACTGCTCCAATGAGCAGCGCGAATGTTGTGGTCTTAATCCCGCCTCCAGTGGAGCCAGGAGAAGCCCCGATAAACATAAGTATGATGATAAAAAACTGCGTAGCCTGCCGCAAGCCTGCAATGTCCAGTGTGTTGGCACCTGCGGTACGGGAAGTAACGGACTGGAATAAAGATCCCAGCAGCTTACCACCCCAATCAAGCGAGCCAAGAGTCTTTGGATTCGTAAACTCAAATACAAAAATCACGAGCGTGCCGACTACAATCAGAGCGCCCGTCATGCTGAGTACGACCTTAGTATGCAAGGACAGTCTCTTACGCTTGCGATAATCTGCCAAGTCCGACATCACTACAAAACCAATGCCGCCTGAAATAATCAAAAACATGGCTGTAAAATTAACAATCGGATCATATACATAACCTGTCAGGCTGCGAAAGTGCCCGAATAAGTCAAAACCAGCATTGTTAAACATGGAGATGGCATGCCAAATCCCAAAATAAATCGCCCTGCCTACAGGCATATCAAACGACCAGCGGATCGCTAATATTACAGCACATATGCCCTCAATGACCAGCGAGTACAACAGCACCTTACGGATCAATCCGACAATTCCTTCGACAGAGGTCTGATTCATCGCTTCCTGCAAAATGAGGCGTTCCCGTAAGGAAATCCGACGTTTGAACACCAGCGCGATTAAGGTAGCCATGGTCATAAAGCCCAGGCCGCCGATCTGAATGAGCGCCACAATAACAACTTGACCAAAGGCTGTAAAAAAGGTCCCCGTATCCTTTACGACAAGCCCTGTAACACAGGTCGCGGAAGCGGCAGTAAACAAAGCGTCTACAAACGCAAGTGGCTTTCCTGTTGTATTGGAGATCGGCAGCATTAACAATAAACTACCTATTAGAATGATAATGGCAAAGCCCGCAACGAATATCTGCGGTGGAGAAAGCCGGAGCCAGCTTGCATTGGGATTCATCTATTCATCACTTCTCTCCTAATCCTTAAAACTATAAATCAGTGATTTAATACGGTGTAAGCTCGCTACGCGTTCCATTTGATCTTTCGATCGTCGTTGCCCCTGAATTTTTTGATTTTTCCAAACCTTAGGTAACTATAATTAGCATTCCCTGAATACAGGAAGAATGCATGTCAAACACTACTCGGCCCCCTGTGCTATTGGCGGACTGCAGCGAAGGGGACAGATTGTTCTGAAGAAGCGAAGCGTTTGCCTTTATCTCCGGATTTTAACCATTAAAGGGTTTATACAATCAAAAAATTCGGGGATAACAGCAATCGGAAGAATAATCTGCACCCGCAGCGGTCTAACCAATCCAAACACTTTTATACACACAAAAAAAGACACCGGAAAACCGAGTGCCTGACTTGGTTCCTGCTCACAGCCTACGAGGTTAGCTGACGGATTCGGGCAGCACAGTATGCCCTATTTACACTTCCGATCCACCAGTGATCGGCTGTAAAATTCACCCCAGTAACATGGTTCCCCCGTTTTCCCATAGAAATTCGGCTCAACTGTATATCATTACCTATGTATTTTATAGGCATTGCCTCAAGATTATAATCCTTCTATATCCAGATCACAAAACCGATTTCGCCGAAAAAACGTGAAATTGGCTTTATTTTGCGAATGGGCATCGTTTAATCGCAGCTTCTCTTATTTTATTGGAACTTTAAAGTGCTTTCGCTCTATTTTCATGAATATCGCTGGTCTGTTGGCGGGAACCTGTGCAGTATGATATCTTTAATGGATGTTCTTATTTACAGATTAAGGAGGAAACTCATGAATCCTATCGGGAAACCGGTCGTGCTCACGGCCAACTTCAAAAAATTAGGCTTGCTGGGCGGGATTGGCCTGATTTGCTTTTTTATCTTTCAATTGCTTATTCCCTCGCTTAGCAATCCAAGTCCAGAATCAGTAATGAACGCAAAGGTCATCAGCAAACAAGAAGCGGTCATACACGCATTGGACTTCGCTCGCTCCGAGCTGGGCTATACTGAATCACAGCCAGAGGAGCCTGTCGTGACCTATCAGGCCGAAACAGATTTGTACGGTTATTTATCTAGAGAAAAACTGCTTCAACAGTACGACCGTACATGGAAGAAAAATTACCCTTACGAAACCTTTCGGGTCGATCTGCCTGAATCCTCAGCGAAGAGCAAGCTGCAAATTCATGTAGATTTATCCACTGGAAAGGTCGTTAGTTTTAAACGGATCACCTCCAGCACCAATTACACGCAGGCTGATATTTCTACGGATGAACAAGCACGTAACAGGCTTGTACGTGTGGCTGAGGACGGCATGACGCTTGAAGCCAAGGAGCAGGCGGCCGCTGTATGGGTGAAGCGCTTTGGCTTTAAGCCGTCGGACTTGAAGCTCGCGACCACTGAAAAAGAAGGCGGATTAAAGTATACCGTAGACGATAAAAAAATCGGCGCCTCGGTACTTACACTGGCTTTTACTTTTGAAGACGGTGATGTCCGCTCCTTCACTCAAAGCTTTTCGGCCCCGTCATCCTATACCGATTATATCGAAAAGCAAACATTTTGGGCGAATTGGATGACCTATGCGGGTTATGCCCTATTTAGCTTTGTGCTGGGTGTACTTGCCATTGTGTATGCGTCACTCACCCGACGACATACTTCATTTGTACGTGGCATTGTTCTGTCCGTTGTATACTTTATTGCTAGTATAGCTGGGACAATGAACATGCTGCCTTTATTGCAAGCAGAAGCAGGCGGTAAGGGCATGCTTATATTTCTTATGGTTTTCCAGATTGGTGTTACCTTCTTCATGGCTGTAGCGCTCTACTTCTCCTTGGTCGGCGGTGACGGGCTTATGCGTCAGGTTGGACTGAATGCATGGCCACGTGCGAAAGAGCCGGGCTACGGGCTGTATGTGCTTCGCAGTATGTATGTTGGCTACTTGTGGGCCTTTATTTTACTCGGGGTACAATCCATCTTATTCTTTATACTGGAGCGTACATTTAATACATTCTCCACAACAGATGCCACGCAATCCCCTTACAATATGGCTTATCCATGGCTACTGCCGATTATGGCCTGGATGGCAGGTATTGGAGAAGAGACTGTCTACCGTCTGTTTGGTATTCCGATGGTCAAAAAAATAGTGAAAAATACCTTTGTGGCTTGTCTGATTACCACGCTGATTTGGGCACTGGGACATACACTTTATCCGATCTATCCGGTGATTTCCAGACCTATTGAGCTGACTTTTCTTGGTTTGCTGTTCAGTTTTGTGTTCCTGCGTTACGGCTTTATTGCCGCCATGTTCAGCCACGTTATTTTTGACAGCATTCTAATGGGACTTAGTGTGATGAGTCTGGGAGATACTGTGAATGTGAGCGCTGGTCTATTCTGGATCTTACTTCCAGCCATTGTGGGTTATATCATTTATTGGTTTAGTCCTAAAAAGCCAAATCGAATTATGTTTGAAACTGTAAAAAAAGAGGAGCCGTATTCTACGACTCCTCCTCCCGAAGGGCAGCTATAATCTGACGAGCAAGCTTATCCCCAATAGAGAGAGGCCGGAAGTCTTCGACACTGGCCTCTCTTATTTTTTTGAGTGATCCAAAATGCTTAAGCAGTAACTTACGCCGTTTCTCGCCAATGCCTGGAATAGAGTCCAGCCGGGAAGTTACCATAGATTTGCCGCGTTGCTCGCGGTGGAACGTAATGGCAAAACGGTGAACCTCGTCCTGAATCCGTTGCAACAGATAAAATTCTTCGCTATTGCGTGCAAGTGTCACGGCCTCAGAGGACTCTCCCACTAGCAGTTGGGAAGTTCTATGTTTGGCATCCTTCACCAGACCACACACAGGAATGAACAAACCCAGTTCATTTTGCAATACATCGGTCGCCGCCTTAATTTGTCCACGTCCACCATCGACAACGATCAAGTCGGGACGTTCCAAATTTTCCTTAAGCACACGTTCATATCGACGCCGGATAACCTCACGCATCGTTTCATAATCATCTGGTCCCTGCACAGAACGGATCTTATATTTTCGATACTCCTTCTTGGCAGGCTTGCCATCAATAAACACGATCATGGCGGAGACTGGATCGGAACCCTGAATATTGGAGTTATCAAACGCCTCCACCCTGTGCAAGCTATCCAGCCCAATGGCACGTCCGAGATTGCTTGCAGCTTTGGATGTCCGTTCCTCGTCCCGCTCGATCAGCTTAAACTTTTCATCCAAAGCAACACGTGCATTTTCCGTCGCCATGCCTGTCATTTGCTTTTTCAGTCCACGCTGCGGTACAAGTACCTTTACATCCAACCATTCAGCCAGAGCGAGAGCCGCCGTACTCGGGTCCTCCAGTCCACCGGATAGTTGAGTTTCTGTTTCCTTTATCTCGGCATCTTGGCCACCAGCTTGATCTTGATTCGTTGCTGCTGCATAAGTTGCTTGTTCTTCAGCCACCAGCAGTGAGTCAGCAGAATGCTCTGTCTCCGTTTGTATCGCCTTCTCATCTGTCTGTCCGGTAACATCGGCTGTAGGTGCACTGTGGAGTGCAGTTTCTGCCGCAACCGGTTGATCGACATTGACCTGTTCCGCCTGCATCAGCTTAGGAGAATCCGGCAGCAATATTTCCTGCGGCACTGCCGGGTTGTCACTATAATATTGCGTCACATAGGACATAAAATCACTGTAAGCCTCACCGTAGAAAGGAAAAGTCGACATATGGCGTTCGATCATTTTACCTTTGCGGACATATAGAATCTGTACACACATCCAGCCCTTATCTACAGAGAATCCAAATACATCTCGATCTTTCGCATCCGATGTGGTGATTTTCTGCTTTTCCATCATCGCGTCGATACTTATAATCTGATCTCGCAACTCCTTGGCCCGCTCAAAGTACAATTCCTCTGCGGCCTCCTGCATTTTACGCTGAAGATCCTTTTTAATTTCCTCATGTCCCCCGCTCAAAAAGGAACCAATTTCCTGACCAATCTGGTCATACGTTTCCTTCTCGACCTCTTTCACACAAGGCCCCAAACATTGATGCATGTGATAATACAGACACACTTCCTTGGGCATCACACCACACTTGCGTAACGGATACATACGGTCCAGCAGCTTCTTCGTCTGATGTGCCGCGTAGGAATTGGGGTACGGACCAAAATATTTTGCTTTATCTTTCAGAACGCGACGGGTCACCTCCAGCTTGGGGTGTGCCTCGTTCGTAATTTTCAAATACGGAAAGGTTTTATCATCCTTCAATAGCACGTTATAGCGCGGCTGGTACTTTTTAATGAGGTTGCACTCCAAAATGAGTGCCTCCATATTACTGCCTGTAACGATATATTCAAAATCACGGATATCGGAAACCAGTCGCTGCGTCTTGCCGTTATGGCTACCTGTAAAATAGGAACGGACCCGGTTTTTCAACACTTTGGCCTTGCCGACATAAATAATGGTGCCTTCGCTATTCTTCATCAAATAACAGCCTGATGCATCCGGCAGTAACGCTAATTTGTGCCGTATGTTCTCCAGCGCCTTCTCCTGATTCTGCAAGTCCTCCGCATAAGGTTTCATTTGCCCGGTTCCTCCTTCCATTCTTAATGACTACTCAACTAACTACTTATAATATATAGGAATAATACACAAAAACGCCCCCGGTATTTACAACCGGAGGCATTGACCTTTCATGGCCGCTCCACCAAGCCCCCGCGGGAGCATGGGTCACATGCGATGATTATTGGTGTTTAGTAAGCATGCTTTTCAGCGCTTCTTTGGAGTTCAGACCTACCACTTTATCAACAGGCTGTCCGTCTTTGAAAACGATCAGGGTAGGAATACTCATCACGCCGAAACGGGAAGCAGACTCTGGATTTTCATCCACGTTCACCTTCGCGATTTTGACGCTGTCGCCAACTTCTGTGGACAGATCCTCCAGAATAGGAGCGATCATTTTGCAAGGACCGCACCATGGCGCCCAAAAATCAACCAAAACGGTTCCTGTCCCTTCGACTTCTGCGTTGAAGGATTGATCGGACACGTTAACAATTGCCATTGTATGTTCCTCCTTTATAGAAAAGTCAAGATTATTATAACCTGTAATGTCTGTTTCGACACCTTTTAATTATATCACAATAGTCTTTTAATTGTAAGATATCGAAATAGCAGACGGATAAACGCTTACCCCCGCTGATTTTTCCCCTTTACGGTAATGACATCTACAAAAGGACGAATCCGGTCCATCAAGCGTTGTCCTTTATACATTTCCTCTCCATCCTTGCTCGTAAAGCTGAGATGCTTCTCCAGCCCCTGCAAAGAATAATTGGAAGTATAAAAAGTAGGTTTGCGGTTCATTCGGTAATTCAAAATAGAGCCCATCACGTGGTCCCGTACCCACGGGCTTAAATTTTCAGCACCAATATCGTCAAATACGAGCAGATCACAATTTTTGAGCATTTCGGTCGTTTCCTTCAGCTTCTGCCCATCCTGGATCATAGACTTTAAGTCCTCTACAAAATCAGGCATATACACGATCACACCGTTCAGACCCGACAGGGCCAACTCGTGCAATAAATAGCCCATCAAAAAAGTTTTGCCCGTACCAAACGTACCTTCCAGATACAGTCCTTTTTTGGATAGACCCTGACTTTTCGTTTCTTCAATGTAACGGAATAGCTGTGTGACGGCAGGCATACGTTGTGGATCTTTGCGCGCAATTTCAAGGGCGTTATATCCCTCCAGAAGTGCGCGTTCATCCACATAAAAGCTTTTAATTCGCTCACGCACCCGTTGCTCATGTTGGGAAGCAATCTGCTTCGCACATGGGGTCCGAATGTCTACAATTTCAGCAGTTCCATTCGGATATTCCACGCCCAGCTTGCAAAAGTGGCCCTGAAAATCGTTAGGACACCGTTCCAGCCCAGGACAATTGTCGCAATTTCGACGATCCCGGGCATACTGAAAGAGCATACTCATGTTGAGTCGCAATTGTGTTTCGTCCACATCAGGATGCGCAGCACAAAACTCCTGCACGAGCGGATCATTTAGAACCTGATCGGCTACATTGCGAGTACGCTGGCGAAACGAAGGGTTCTGCATCTGCTGTAGCAAATCGCCCAGTGATTCCAAGAACGCTCCTCCTTTCTTAAAAAGTGCAGAGTTATGGAGGGAGACGATGCTACGCGTGCAGATTGTTCTTCCAATTGCTGTTATCTCCGGATTTCTGAAAATAATTTAAAAAGTTGAAATCCGGGGATAAAGGCAAACGCTATCGCTTCTTCAGAACAATTCTGCCCGCTCCGCTGCTGACCGCCATAAAGTCGACACATTATTGAATTGGCTTCACTTAATAGTTTTATAAAACCTAAAATTCACTAGACCTTTTTCTGTTTACCGGATTGCATTCGTTCGGCCAGACGCAGCAGTTCATCCAATTCTTCCTCAGATACAGACTCCTCGGAAGGTTGATCTTGAACGATTGGAATGGATGGCTTGGCTGGCCCGTTATTTTTGGCATACGCGCGGGATCGGCCGCCGGAAGGAGAAGCAGAGGACTGTTTTCCTTTTACCTTAGCTTGATCCCTTATATATTGAACGGCTTTTTCGTAAGTGTTTACCTGCTTAAGCAGCATGTTGGAAGCAACAGCCTCGACAAAGTTGCGGTTAATCCGCTGATCGCTCCCCGATACGAGCAGTGACATCAAATAATGGATCAGCACGTTGATGACTTCACCGGGCAGCTTATAGCTGATATCAATTTTCTCGAATATATCCAGCAGGTTACCGGGAACCGTGCCGGGGAAAAAGGTTTGCAGCAAACGGCGATAAGGCTCGTTGCGCAACATCATATTATATTGGTGAATGTCACACTTGGCTGTGAATTGTGGTGGAACCTCCACATAAAATTCCATTTCCACAGCCTGTTCTGCAGGCGGCTCTTCAGATGTGGAAGCTTCCCTTTGGCGCAAAGCAACTACCTTGGCGGCTTGTACCTGCTGCTCCTCCTGCCGCTTCCGATCCTGTCTGGAGTGTTGGCTAGCCCGAAGCTGAAGCTCATCGAGCAACAAATCGCCTGCTTCGGTAAAAATTCCGTCCTCATCCAGCAACCGGCTAATATCCTGTACAGAAAGATCAAATTTGCGAACAACGTAATTGACCATGCCTAGCTGCTCGTGCTCAAACCGAAGACGCTCCACGTGCTTACGATTGGCAGATTCACGCGGAAAACGGAGAATAATATCTGCATAATTCAATGCTTCCTCCGATTCTGACGTAAGTGGTCCAGTCTGACGGCTAGTAGACACCTCGGACAGCGCCTGCTCCAATTCATAATCTATAACATGGGTATTCAGTTCAAATAACTCATAAAATGGAATCGAAATATTCTCTTTATTATAGGAAGATTGCGACCATTCGCTAGATTCTCTGCTCCACAATGATTCTCTCAGAGAAAGCACTGCAAACTTACCGATTTTGTCTCTCAACAAAAGGGTTAGATGCTGCGTTCTGAAAAATTCAGCAGGTGCGAGCGGCGGCTGCATCTCATATTCATACATATAGTCGTCCGTTTCGGGTGCATACAGCCTGGACGTCTGTAGCAGACCGACGGCCTCTAGTTTGGAGGTCTGTTCAATCAAATACTTGCGTCCCTTCTCACTCGGCTCCAGTCCCAGTGTCAGAAAAAGGCGACGCTGCTGTTCCAACGGCGAATAACCAATTTGTCCGACTGGCACATGCTGAAACAACAGTCGATACAGACTGACCGCAAATGCGCCTACCATCGGCTGATAGACGCTTCCCAGCATCAATTCATCCAGTGCGCTCAAGCCAAATTCCCGATAAACGCAGTAGCGGTGGTTCTCAGTATAGTGCAGCAGGTTTTTCATCCGCATTCCAACATTCTTCCTTTCCTGACATAACGGTCTCCAAGATGTTTTTCTATTCTATCATACTTGCCTTCTGGTGGGACCAACAAAATAAGGGCAATTGTTCTCCTTTTTGGCAGCCGTATTCGTCTGAGTTCTACTTTTTTCGAGAATACTAACTATTTTATGACTTTGTGACCTGCATCATGGTAAAAATAAAATTCTTCACACTTCTTTCATTGGTGAAAAGCTTTATTTTGAGCTACAATATAATGGTTAAGCATCACGTATTGGATACAGGAAAGATATAAGGAAGTACACATATTTCGGCTAAGCCGATCATCATTTACAGATCGTAAAGGAGTGTAGATCGTGAGTCAACATCAACCTCAACAAACCCCAGCAACACCTAACGAAGTAGCCTCCACACTGGAAGGCTGGTATGCGCTTCACGATTTTCGGTCCATCAACTGGACAGCATGGAAGACCGCAGACGATGAAGAGCGCGCCGGAGCACTGGACGAGCTTCAAGAGTTTATGAAGGAATGGAACGTTACCGAGGAAGCGGGTCTGGGCAGCTCAGCTGTCTATACTGTAGTCGGACAAAAGGCTGATTTTGTCATGATGCACCTGCGCGAAACGCTGGAAGACCTTAATAAACTGGAAAATGACTTTAACAAAACAACCTTCGCCAAATATACAACCAAAACCTACTCTTATGTGAGTGTGGTGGAACTAAGTAATTATTTGAGCAAAGATGAAGATCCTATGCAAAATCCACAAATTGTCGCACGCTTGAAGCCCGTATTAAACAAGGCCCGTTATATTTGCTTCTATCCAATGAACAAAAAACGTGACCTGAACGATAACTGGTACATGCTTTCGATGGACGAGCGCCGCACCTTGATGCGCAGCCACGGTTTAATTGGACGCAGCTATGCTGGCAAAGTAAAACAAATCATTTCCGGTTCCGTCGGCTTTGACGATTGGGAATGGGGTGTAACCCTGTTCTCCGATGACGCACTTCAGTTTAAAAAGCTGATCTACGAAATGCGTTTTGATGAAGTCAGTGCCCGTTACGGTGAATTCGGCTCCTTCTATGTCGGCAGCGTGTTGAATGAAGAGACATTTGAAGACATGTTGAAGCTGTAAAGCACAACCGTCAGTACCATTCGCAGCATACAATTAAGGATTCCGCGAACTCCCCTCTTGGGACTACGGAATCCTTTTTTTATAAGACCTAAAGCTATAATAGAAGAGAAAAGGCCCCTCACGGGTGCCTGATTAAATTCGTATTCTTTATGATTGACAGGTCATAACCAAGGAATGATATCTCCGATTATTGCAGCACTGGCTCGACCCCTACGGATGCATCCTCACTTTTCGCCAGCTTTCTTTTCTCCAAAGCGATCAGGATAAAGATAATAAGCAGCAAACCACTTAGTAAGACCAAAAAACCTCCCAACTCGGGAATAAAATATTTTAAGCTCCCACCTTTGAAGCCCATACCTCTCAAAAACTTGAAATGCCAGGTCAATGGAAGAATATTACTAATATATTGCAGCGATGTAGGCAGCATAGCTACTGGCAATTGAGCGCCACTCAGTAAAAACGAAGGCAGTATAATTAGCAAGAGGCGTGGAGAAGCTTTTCCCGGATTCGCCGCATTCCACCCTAAAGCCATCGCAAACAAACTCAACGTAATCGTGTACAGGAGGAATGGAATACTGAGCTGCCATACATTCGCTTCAAAGCGTAGTCCGCCAATTTGCTTAAGTAAACCAATGGACAGGTAAAAGGACACACATCCTACTAACGCATACGGCAACACCCTAAGAATCAAACCATACGAATGCTGAAGCTCCTCTTTTAATCTTCCTTGCTCCCGCAATCGCGGGACAATTGTCAGTACAGTAGCACCAATCAGTGAAATCATGACCGTATTAATGAACCCCATAACCGAGGTCATCAAAGTAGCATTGGTAGGATTATATAACAGGCGCTGCTGAAGCAGCATATTGGAAGTAAGCCCTGTAACTTGGCTATCACTCATTCCCATCCCCTTTAATCCACCACCAGCCAGCATCGCATTTTCCGTCGCCATGATCTCTGTGACTGCCGAGCGTAGATTTCCAGTAGCCTGACCTACCGTATTATCTACATAAAAACCGATGTTGCTCTGAACTCCTTTAATCCTATTTTCCTCCAACCCAGCTGGAAGGTAAATCACCGCAAAAAACTTTTCATTATATAAAAGTAGATTCGGATCGGCTTCATTCTCTTGCACATGGCGTACATCAATATACTGCGATGCATCCAATTTATTAATAAGCTGTCGGCTATAACTGCTATGATCTAAATCGACTACGGCTACAGAGGCATCGTTAAGCTGATTATTTTTAAAAACAAATCCAAAGGCTACAGCTACTACGATAGGAACGAGCAACATGATAAAAACCATCTTGCCGCTGATCATCAGCTTCCATTCTTCTATAAACGCCTTCATTTCGTCACAACCTCTACCGTCATTCCAGGCAATAATTCAGATGTGCGCTGGACATCCACCCGTACTTGGAAGGAGCTTATATCCGATAGACCTTTGTCCCGACTCATTCTCATGTTGGTATACTGAGGGGCAGAAGTAATGTACCTCACCTTGCCTTGGACATCTTTATCTAAAGCTACAACGTGCGAAGTCACATTTCCCCCAGCTTTAAACTGTGATATGGAATCCTCGCCCACATAAATATCGTAGTATAGCTGATTGGTTTCAATAACGGCGCCCGTTGCCCCCGTAGAAACGATCTCTCCCATTTTAGGTACAATACGCGACACCTTACCATCTGTGGATGCCTTCAGCACCATACGTCCACGCTGCAATTCCAAAGTTTTGAGTTGAACACTCAATGCCTGCTTTTGTTGAGCCAGAAGATCCACATTGTATTCGCTATTCTTAACATCTTTTCGTGTTTGCGAGGTTTGAGTCAAGGCTTCCTTGGCCTTTTCTGTTTTGATACGAGCCTGCTGGCGTTCCTCAGCAGTTGCACCAGCCTCCATTTTATCCAAAGCGGTTTGCTGCTGAGCGATCCCATTTTTAGCAATGTCCGATTGTTTGCTAGCCGCTGTAATCTGGTTATTGGCAATTTCAACCTGATCCTTAGCTGTATCTAACGCGATTTGGGCATTATCCAGTTGGTTTTTAGCGTTATCCAGTTCTGCTTTGGTTCCAGCTCCGGCATCATATAACGCTTTGATACGGTTGTAATTCACTTTAGCCAAGTCCAGAGCCTGTTGTCTGGATGATACTGTTTTTTGTGCGATTTCCGCATTTCTTTTGGCTGTCTCTACTCCTGTCAGAGCTGCGTCCAACGATTGCTGTGCTGCTTCAATAGCCAGCTTTTGTCTTACAATATCCTCCGCACGTGTGCCTTGGTTTAATAAGGACTCTCCCGCTTGCGCGGCTTGAATGTCCAATTGCCCCTGTTTTTCTGAATTCGAAATTTTCTCCGACTGATTTTGCAACCCGTCTTTAGCCTGTTTTATTTTCACATCGGCCTGTGCGATATCCGTTTTTAATTTCTCAATTTGCAAATCAAGGTCTACAGGATCGAGGGTCATGAGCACATCCCCTTTTTTCACCTGTTGTTCTTCCTTCACCTCAATCGTGTTTACTCTTCCCCCTACGCCCTGAAAAGCAACATTCACGGTATCTGCCGTAAGCAGTGTATTTTTTTGTTGGGCTGCCATACTCACAGCATCCTTGCCGCTCATTGCCATTAGCGTACCCCCGGTACCTAACGCGACAACAAGTAAAACGTACACGATGATCTTTTTGTTCATTACAACAAACTCTCCTTCATGATGATTTAGCCAATAACCGTTAATAAATAATAGTCAAAAACAAATAAGGAACCTGATAGTACGACGTCTAACTATTTAAGCCAGGAAATTTAATTATTCCCGTTTTATCCGTTCAATTCCTGAGGAAAGCTTATTTAATAACGTAGCAAATAGAACATGATCTTCCTGCGTAAATTCATTCATTAAATCCGAAAAAAGCTGGATGAACATCGGAATTTTTTCCGTCATTAACTGTTTTCCTTCATCAGTCAAGGAGATCGCGGTCATACGTCGATCCGTCAGCGTACTTCTGCGGATGACCCCGTCCCGTTCCAGTTTGTCAATTACGCTGGTTACTGTTGAACGTGTAACTCCGGAATACTCAGCCAACTCGGAGGGAGTTAACGAACGGTCATACAAATACAAAGGCATTAGAATTTTAAGATTTCCAATAGATAACCCATACTCAGACAGTCTGGAAGACACCCCATTGTACACCTCGTGAGCTGTCTGCACGAAAAGTACTAACGTATTCAACGATCGGGAATCCACATTTGGAAACTTTTCAGTCAATAAATTTATTCTCCTGGGATCAGCATTGATGTTAAAATCAGAATTCAACGTGAAGCTCCCCCTCTGTAATTAGTAATCATACTATACGTCGTCGAATAGTTATGAGTCAATATCTTTTTTTGTTCATTGAAATAAAAAAGGTCTCCAAGCTCCTTTTTAGGAGTCATGGAAACCTTCAGGCCTTAGAAAAACCGTCCCTTTTTCAGTACCAGTGGAATTCCGCCAATGATGAACAGATAGCGGAGATCCACAATTTTTTTCAACTGTGCGGCCACCCAACCTTTTATTTTGCGCTTGCCCACCACGGCGACGGCTTCGCCTTTTCCAAGAGAAGCAACCGTCCCTTTGTTGGAAAACACGAACTTGTGCAGCTCCTTTTTGCGAAGAGTAGCGGCTAGATTCTTGGCACAAAGCACCCCTTGCTGCATCGCAATTTGAGCCGTCGGTGGGTAGGGGCGTCCTTCGGGATTAAACATCAGGGAGCTGTCTCCGATAATGAAAATGTCATCATGGCCCGGTGCACGCAGAAAATCGTCGATTTTTACCCTACCACGCATCACTTCAAATCCGGCTTTCTCAATTAATCCGTTCCCACGGATCCCTCCCGTCCAGACCACCGTGCAGGCTTCGACTTTCTCACCCTCACCAACGATTACACCATCTTGCAGGCATTCCTTAATCGGAATTCCAATGCGGAAGGTGACCCCCTTTCGCTTAAGGACATCCATCGCATACTCCACCAGCTCAGGATCAAACCCTGGCAGTGCCGTAGGAGCTGCCTCGACGTTAATGATTTGAATTCGGTTAAAATCGATGTCATAAGCTCTAGCCAGCTGTGGCAAACGATCCGCCAGCTCTGCAACAAACTCGATGCCACTGAAACCAGCGCCGCCTACGACAAAGTTTAGCCGGCCAGGTTTACCGTCATTTTTGTACAGAGCCAACTGGTATTCAATATGCTCACGAATCAGGCGAACGGAGTTAATACTGCGAATCGTCAGCGCGAACTTATCCATTCCCGGAATACCGAATGTTTCTGGCTCCCCGCCTAGTCCGATAACCAAATAATCGTAGGACAGCGAGCCATCCTCCAGCACGATTTTTTTCTCCTTTGGTATGATTTCCTTAACCGTTCCTTTGACTAAATCCACCTTGAACTCATCAATTAGCTGCGCAATCGGAATCCTTGAATGCTCAATCGTATCCGTACCTGCCGCAGGCATATGAAGATGTGTCGTAATATAGTGGTAATCATGACGGTTGATCAGCGTGACATCCGCCTCATTGTGCTTGAGCTCCTTTTGCAATTGCTGAACCGTCAATATACCACCATATCCGGCGCCCACAATGACAATTTTGGGAATACTGCTCATGCTTCTACCCCTTCCGATATACATAATTATTCAAAGCTGTTCTCTCAAAACGGTTAATTTACACTCACAAAAAAGTCTTCATTAAATATTAATAGCTTTAACTTTGCAAGCGGAACCTGGCAGTTTATAATGATAAACAGTGAATCATGCGTTCGGCGGCTATCTGAACCTCTATGCGGCTGATTCAATATTTACAAATCCCATACTATCCCTTTCGGAGGTGTTTTTAGAGTGACAACTCAATCCACAGGTGCGGAGATCCGCGATCTGATCATTATTGGAGGCGGTCCAGCCGGTATTTTCGCCGCTTTTTACGGAGGAATGCGTCAGGCATCCGTCACCTTAATTGAAAGTATGCCCCAACTGGGCGGCCAGCTTGCAGCCCTTTATCCTGAAAAATATATTTATGACGTTGCTGGCTTTCCTAAAGTGACTGCACAGGAACTGGTCAACAATTTGGTTCAACAAATGAACCACTTTAATCCAGAAGTGCAGCTAGAAGAAAAAGTCGTATCGTTAGAGAAAAAAGAAGAACGCCACTTCATCGTAAAAACAGACAAAGGTGGCGAGTATCATGGTAAAGCGGTTATTATTACCGCTGGTGTTGGTGCTTTCGAGCCGCGCAGACTGGAGCTTCCAGGTGCCGAACATTTTGAAAAAACGAACCTGCATTACTTTGTCAGCGACCTGAGCAAATTTGCAGGCCGAAAAGTGCTAATCAGCGGTGGCGGTGACTCTGCTGTAGACTGGGCACTCATGCTGGAACCGATTGCAGAACAGGTTACATTGATTCACCGCCGTGACAAATTCCGTGCGCATGAACACAGTGTCGAAAACCTCCTCGCATCCAAAGTAAATGTTATTACACCAACGGAAATTACAGAATTGCATGGAGAAGACACGATTACGAAAGTCACTCTTGCTCATGTAAAAACCAAAGAAACACAGGAAATCGAAGTGGACGATGTGATCGTTAACTTTGGATTTGTGTCCACACTTGGCCCGATTGCTGAATGGGGAATTGAAATCGAAAGTAATTCCATCGTGGTCGATTCTCGCCAGGAAACCAATATTCCCGGCATTTTCGCCGCAGGGGATATTACAACCTATCCAGGCAAGCTCAAGCTGATTGCGGTCGGCTTTGGTGAAGCCCCTACGGCAGTCAACAACGCCAAGGTCTATGTAGATCCAGATGCCAAGTTGTCTCCTGGTCACAGCAGTAACATGAAAATGTAGTTTAGTTTAGACTATGACAAAAAAGGGTATTTTACTCCAAATTTGAATGTTTGGAGTGAAATACCCTTTTTTACGGTGTGCCTATTCGTTGCAGTGATTGTCCGTAAAGCCATTCGAACCCTGAATGACTTTACAGTCGCAGTACGAGAGCTTGTCCGGTCTAATGAAGGACTACGGCTGTATTCATCTCTAACTTTCTTTTGTGAATCTCAGCCAGCAACAGTGCAATGAAGTCACATTCAAGTTTAAGCTCGATTGCCATCTGATAGGAATCCAAAAGCATTTCATCCGTCAGCATAGCCATCCTCGACACAACCTTTCCTTTTATTTCAAAATCTATTCTATCAAAATACCAAAATCGGAACAAGCGTTCTGTTATCCACAGTCAATTGTGGAAATCCTGTGTATAAATTGTTGGTAAGTGTCGTTAACCCATATATGTGACAGGGGATAATGTGGACAATATTTATACACAGAATTTTTACGCTTGAACACAAAAAAAATATTTTTATTATTTATATAAATATATTATATTTAGCCTCTTCTTAATAGATTATATTGGAATTTTTTTAAAGAAATCAGAAATTTATTGAGGTCTTGTATTAACCTCTAAAATCCATACCCTTCCACTCTGATCAAGCCCGTAATCAAATCCCAGTTGTCCGATCCCAGGAAATCTTCTTTCCAGTACAGGAATACAGCGCTGTGTAAGTTGAATGATTTCTCGCCGCTTTTGAATAGCAAGCCGCCGGGGATATATCATCCGAAGCGCCTCTGTTCCCTTCAGCAAAGTTCCCCCTTTGCACAGATTTGTAATGACCAGTCCGGGACGAGCATGACGTGCAACCACCGCACGAAAATCCCATCTCTGCCCTTCCTTCACGACTTTGACTCGATAGTCGACAGGTCTGCCTTGAATACTTGCCAGTTGAATGCCTTGTTGAATAAGATATGGACGTTGGACTCGAAGCTTATTGATTCCGATTGCGAGCGCTCTAAAATGACTGAACCGGTGCGTGTGCTCCATACGCGTACAGGTGTATCCACTCCGCTCCTTTGCCACACGCATGACTCCGATTCCTCCGCCTCCTTTCACAGGTTTTATAAATACAAAAGCATGCCGCCGCAGCATCATGCGCAATTGATCTTCACTATATAGACAGGTTTCCGGTATATAAACGGCGGTATGTGGATGGTGGAGCAGCGCCTTCGTCTTTAGCCATTTGCTTGCAAGTTGTCTCATCTAACCCTCTCCTTTCGCCGTCAGGTATACTTATACATACTCAAGAGGAATGTTCTATTCTTGGATGATTGTCCGCGGCATGTGTCTATTTCGACAAGATCATGGCGAACGGTAGCATGCACTGAATATCACTGGTACAATGACAATAATCTACTACCATTTGCACGGAGCAGCGGAAATTACCGGCAAATCGTTTTTTCAACAAGGAGGTCAACTCATGAATAGCAAAATTGGCATCATGGACATTGGCTCAAACTCCATACGTCTGGTGATCTATGAAATGACAGAGACAGGAGCCTATCGAATTGTGCAGGAATGCAAAGAAGCTGCCCGACTGAGCGAAAAGGTTGGGGCCAACGGCCGTATGGAACGGGAGGCGATTCGAAGCATCGCTCCATTGTTGCGCCAATTTATGGCGGTATGCCATATGCACGGGGTTGTCCGTATGCGTGCAGCAGCAACAGCAGCCATCCGCAATGCCACGAATTCGGACGAAATCGTCCAATGGATCGCGGAGGAGACAAATTTAACACTGGAAATACTGAGCGGAGAGCAAGAAGGCTATGCCGGTTTTCTGGGCGTAGTGAACACTATGAATGTGAGTGACGGAATCATCATTGACATCGGGGGTGGCAGTACCGAGATTACGCTGTTCCGCGATCGAAAGCGACTACATACGGTGTCATTTCCCTTTGGCGCCGTCAATATGAATTGGCGCTTTGGACGTGAGGTCAAGAATGGCGAATGGTCTCCTCAGCAAATTGAGGAAATGGAGAGCTTTGTCCGTTCTTCACTGCAAAATCATGATTGGATCTTCTCCAATCCGGATCTGCCATTCATCGGGCTAGGTGGGACCCTGCGTACTTTGGCTAAAATCAATCAAAAGCGGCAGGATTACTCACTTCCTGTGACGCATCATTACGAAATGACGATAGAAGATGTCGATTACTTCTATGGCAGTCTGCCCCATCTTCCCTATGAAAAACGCAAAAAAACAGCCGGCCTGTCCAAGGACAGAGCCGACATCATTGTACCGGGGCTTATTATATTGAAAACGATATTTGAAGCTGCTCAAGGCTCCGCATATTTGGTCAGTGGAGCGGGTCTGCGAGACGGCCTATTTCATGAGCTGGTCAACGCGGAACAGCCCGTGGTAGCTAATCCGCTTATCACATCCATTCGCAATATCCTTTCGTTTGCTGTCCCGGTTAGCGAAGCGCATGTCAAGCGGGTTAACGAGTACGCCGTCCGGCTCTATGACACATTAGCTAGCGGAACCTCAGCTGCTATGGACAAACGCTTGTTACTGACCGCGGCGACTCTTTACAAAACGGGGGCTGCCTTGAATTACTATCATTTCCGGCAGAATTCCGTGTTCTGGATCTTACATGCAGGTATTGGCGGTTTATCCCATAGGGAAACGGTGCTAGCCGCGTTGATCGCGGATTACCATCCCAAGAACCGAACCCCACGTTTGCTACGCACACATGCGGATATTTTGGAGCCTTCCGACGAGGAACGTGTACATCGGCTCGGCTCGCTGCTTCAGCTCGCGATTGGCATGGATCGGAGTGAGTCCGGAATGATTACCAGCATCAATCCCACTACAGGGGATGACGCACTGCATCTTCGTCTGGAAAGCAAAAGTGAACCCATATTAGAACAACGGGAGCTAGAATCTGTTGCTAAGGATTTCCAAAAAGCGTGGAACCTTACATTGTCGTGGTCCATTCTACCTTCTTCCAATTTCTAACCTTCATCGCTTCAGATTGGCTCCTGATGGGAGCCTCTTTGTCGTTTCTAGACACAAATTGATAGCTGCCATTAGGCAAAAGCTGGCGCGCCTTCACATTATCCCTTAACGATAAATGCAGAATATCTGCCAGCATTTCTTTGATCCCGTCATCATAAATTGGGCACATCAGTTCAATTCGGCGGGTCAAATTGCGAGTCATCCAATCCGCACTGGACAGAAATAACTCGGAATTCCCTCCATTTTCAAAATAAAACAATCTGGAATGCTCCAGAAAGCGGTCCACAATACTAATGACACGTATGTTCTCGCTGAATCCTTCCACACCGGGACGCAAACAGCAGACCCCTCTAATGATAAGATCAATCTTCACACCTGCCTGGGAAGCCGCATATAGTTCATCGATCATCTCCTGATTGGATAAGGAGTTGATCTTGGCAATAATCCGGGCGGGCTTACCTGCCAATGCTTGCTCTGCTTCCCTACGGATGAGTTCAAACAGCTTGTTCTTCATTCCCGTTGGAGCCACCGTAAAAGCTTGCAAAGTCTTGAGCGCAGAGAATCCCGTAATTTCATTAAACAGTTCGGAGGCATCCTCGCCAAGTACCGGATCCGACGTAAACAATCCGATATCCGTATACACGCGCGCCGTGCTTTCATTATAATTGCCTGTCCCTACATGCACATATCGTTTGAGCGCGTTGCGCTCATGGCGTATTACAAGAATGATTTTGGCGTGCGTCTTCAAGCCAACCAACCCATACACTACGTGACAGCCTGCTTTTTCAAGCGTACGCGCCCAGGCAATATTACGTTCCTCGTCAAAACGGGCTTTCAGTTCCACTACCACCGTTACCTGCTTGCCCGATTCGGCCGCACGTGCCAATGCCGGAATCAGCTTCGATTCCCCGTTGACACGGTACAGGGTCATTTTGATTGCCATCACATCCGGGTCCTCTGATGCCTCAATGATAAAATCAGTTACCGCATCGAATGATTCATACGGATGGTACACGAGCACGTCCCGTTTGCGAAGTACGTTGAAAATATCCTCTTGCGGGGGCAGTTCTTCCGGATACAGTGGTTTGATTGCCGGAAATTTCAAATGCGAATACCCCTCCAAATGATCGGCAAAAGACGACAAAAACGTCAGATCCAACGGCCCGTCCACCTCAAACACATGATCGAACAGCTTGAATTCGCGTTGAAGCTCCATCAGGGCATAGGGATGAATCCCTTTTTCTACTTCCAGTCTTACTGGGGCCCCCCGTCGTCTTCGACGCAGCTCTTTTTCAATCTCTTCGAGCAAATCTTCGATTTCTTCTTCATTAATGGATAAATCGGAGTTACGTGTAACACGAAAAGCATGAACGGCCTCCGGAACATATCCGGTGAACAGTGTTTGGATGTGATGCTTGATCAGTTCCTCAATTAAAATAAATGATTTCTTCTTGCTATTGGAACGTAACGGCACCGTAACCACACGTGGAATATTCGAAGGCACCTGCACAATGGCAAAAAGCGGTTTATCCTCCTCCGTATCCCCCGGGCGTCTCAAGACGACCGCTAAATATACGTATTTATTGTGAACGAGTGGAAAAGGACGGCTCTGATCGACCGCCATCGGCGTGAGCACCGGAAATATAATTTCATGAAAATATGCATCCAGCGACTTGCGCTGTGTCGTATTCAAGTCTTCATATTCGAGCAGTAAAAGACCCTTTTTCGTCAAGAGGCGAGAAATATCACGATAGGTTCGGTATTGTTCCGATACCATTGAGACAGTACGCTTGATCAGGCGTTTGTACAAACCGGAGGGGGTATATCCCGTAAAATCCTTTTGCATAAAACCCGCCTTGATCTTCTCGCGCGTCTCTGCAACACGAACAGCCATAAACTCATCCAAATTGCTAGATACAATCGCCAAAAATTTGGCTCTCTCCAGCAACGGTGTATCTGCATCCTGAGCTTCCTGAAGCACACGGCGATTAAATTCAATCCAGCTTAAATCTCGGTTAAAGTAACGTTCTGACCCGGCTTTATCCTTATTCTGACTCTCTATCAACATATGGCCTCCATCAATTCATGCAGTATAGTTACCCTTTATTGTACTATTAGATGAAACGCACTAGCATCACAGCAGTGTAAACGCAATGTAAAATGTGTGTAAACACAAACTGGATATTTGAAAAGGTCATTCGGATGCTTTACAAAAATAGCATTAAGCGGTACAGTGTTTACGTCTGTTTCATAGAGTAGATTGAAGAACCGTTTCTTTTTCAGTTGTTTATGTTCGTTATGATGTGTAGTAACCACTTAGAAGCCACGTTCAATTGCTGATTTTTAAATGGCATGATATAGGGAGGATTTACGTTATGGAACCCAAGAAAACGCCACGCGTACTGCAAAAAAACATCGAATTTTTCACCGCAGCGCTGTCTCAACACCTCGTTTCGGTCTGGCAAGAGGACCCTACAGGTGTATACTGTGAGATTGGCTGTGGATATATCGAGTTATTCAGTAGCGAGATGATTCGGGTGCGCAATCAAGATGGAACCCCAAGCCATTATGACCGCAATATTACCATGTTTCAGCTAATCACAAAGGATCAGCCGATATAATTATTATATGCTATGCCTGTGCTGTTCTTCCAGATTAGAATTGCTTTATGTTTACAACTACCGATTTTCATATCTGCTGAATCTTGCAGTTTTTCCAAAAGGCGCCTCAGAGCGCTTTTTTTGTCGACTTTTTTTGAACATCGTTTCGAAAAGCAGTATGATAAGGGAGCATATTACCTAAATTTAAAGGGGAATCAACCGATGGAGCATACAATATCAGATGGTCGCATCCTGGTTATGACCGCGGTTGAAGGCGAACGGGAAGCTGTACTGCGGGGCCTGAAAGGCGATACCCGTTTTGTGGTCGAGCTGGCTGGCGTGGGCGCACCGTCCGCGGCGGCTTCAACCGCGCTAGCACTGACGGCGGCTGGTGACTACCGTCTGGTCATCAGTGCCGGAATTGGTGGCGGCTTCGCGGAGGTCGCTGCATTGGAGAGCGTCGTTGTTGCTGACGCGATCATTGCCGCCGACCTGGGGGCCGAGACGGCAGAGGGCTTCAGCAGCGTGGACGAGCTGGGTTTCGGCTCAAGCAAAATTGCCGTGAACGTTGCCACCGCGCAGCGATTCGTTCAGGCGTTGCGTGCCACTGGACAGACGGCTGTCGCGGGGCCGATCCTGACCGTCTCCACGGCCACCGGTACGGCGGTAACAGCGGAACGGCTGGCCAAACGCGTTCCCGGAGCTGCTGCCGAAGCGATGGAAGGCTACGGCGTGGCCGTGGCGGCAAATAAGCTGGAACTGCCGACGATGGAAATCCGCACGATTTCCAATGCCGTCGGTCCACGTGACCGTGCAGCCTGGCGAATCAAAGAGGCTTTGCAAGCGTTGGAAGCCGCATTTTCTACATTAACGGAGGTTATATAGATGCAAATTGCTTTTTCACCTTGTCCCAACGACACTTATGTCTTCCATGCTCTGGCGCATGGTTTGATTCCGGGCGCACCCGCGCTGGACATTACATTCGCCGATATCGACATCACCAACAATCTGGCGATCACACCAGACGGACTGGATATCATGAAAATTTCGTATGCTGCACTCCCTTGGGTACTAGATGAATATGCCCTGCTGCCTTGTGGGGGCGCACTGGGCCGGGGTTGTGGGCCGCTCGTGCTGACCAAGGAAGGTTCCACCGTCGAAGGCCCGGAAGCCCTGTCCGGCAAACGTGTAGCCGTTCCGAGTGAACGTTCCACTGCCTATCTGCTGTTCCGCCTGTGGGCGGCCAAGCATGTGCCTGGGGGTGTCGGCGAGATCGTCGTGATGCCGTTCGACCAAATCATGCCTGCTGTCCGTGACGGGGAGATAGATGCCGGACTAGTTATTCATGAAGCACGGTTCACATATCCGTCCTACGGGCTTAGTAAGCAAGTCGATTTGGGGAACTGGTGGGAAGAAGATACAGGGCTGCCGATTCCGCTCGGAGCTATTATTGCCCGCCGTACGCTGGATCTGGATGCAATCACAAACTGGATACGTGCCTCTGTCGAATACGCCTGGAAGCATCCAGAAGCTTCGCGTGAATATGTATTGTCTCATGCACAGGAGCTTTCACCCGATGTCGCCCAATCGCATATCGACCTGTACGTTAACGATTTTACTGCCAATCTGGGCGACAGCGGATATGCCGCCATCGAAGCTTTGCTCGGTCGCGCCGCGCAGGAAGGGCTGGTACCTTCGTTTGATTTAGCTCAACTACGCCCTACATCCACAACAACACGTTAAAAGGGACAGACATGCCTTGCATGTTTTCCTACTGAATAGAGTAGTTTAAACATATAAAACCTCCCGAACGAGCACATGGCCTAGCCATGCGCCCCATTCGGGAGGCTTTATCATTTCATATGGGAATCCTCATTCGGACTCGCTTGATCCCAATACTTAGTTCTGTTCCTGCTCCACAACCTCGGTCTTAAATACGTTATCCAGTTTGGTACCCAATCTTTTGACCAGCGGCACCTTGATATCCCGGCTCAGCTCCTTGAAAAAAGCGTCCATGTCACAATTAATCTTATCCAACACGACCTTCACGGTACCCTCTTCCAAGATCTGCTCATTCAGATCCTCCGGTACAGTAACCGAGATATCATACTTCTTGCTTAACGTTTTAATGTAGCGGGTAAAGATTTCGATAAGCTCCTCATTGTTGAACTTCTCAACTGCAACTTGCCCTTTGTTGGTAAATTTCAAATTCACTCTCACGTTAGCATTTCCCCTTTTCCTTTTGACCATTTATTTTGGATAAACGTTGAACCTTTCAGAGGCTCTTCAAAGAAAGGGCCTTACCGGTCGTTTTAGACTCTTGTCCTTTGATATACTAAGTATAACACATTAAGGCCGTTTTCATTTCCCAACTTGTCGTTTTATGATAAAAAATGATAAAATTTGCGCATTTTCAGCATAAATTCTTTCTTTTCATGCCAATCATTAGGAGTATCCCCTACACGAATACACAAAAAAACGCCTATCTCGCATAAGAAAGACGTTTCCGTATAGATGCCTAAGTGGTATGCATTTACAGAGGTTTCGTACATTCCCAACCATGTGAACGATACTCACGCACAGCGTCTCGTATATCCTCAATATCATCAGAATGCAGCAAAACGGCAGGTAGAATAACCCAATATTCATTCTCCGCTAGATCAATAAATACGTCCTCGACATCGTAATATTGCATATCGCCAAATGCCGTATCCCTGATCTTCTGTCCAACTAAAGGCGTAAACGGAGAATCAAATGTTTTCATCACCTTCGTATATTCCTTCACGCCCGTTGCCGAGATCTGCTGTGAAATAATGACGCTCAATGCTGCTACCTCCCTGACCTAATAATGCTCATTATACCCTTCTCTCAGACCTTCTACAAAACCTTGTGCAAAAAAAATCATAAAAATTAATAGGCCGATGCCAATAGCAACGGAGCTGATTACAATAATGAAGATGCCCTGCGTGTTTCTTTGCTCCATTCGTTTCGTCAAAATTCCAAAAACCAAACCTAAGACACCCAACAATCCTCCAAAGACAAAAAAACTAAATATGAACCCCAAACCTGCAAAAATCCAGCCAAAGAAAGCGAGCAGCCATCCCTGCTGCTGCGGCTCGCTCTGTTTCATCTGCCAGCGTTCCCTCGCTGTAGGTGTGTATCTGTCCATTCCTTAACTCCCCCGCTTCATCTGTAAAACCCAACATCGGAATACATTAGGTTCCTCCTATTGCTGACCGGTGAGTTTAAAAGTGCCGCCTTCCCGCTTCCCAAGCGGATAATTTTGAACCGTCATTTCCACCCTCGTATTCTTATCCCATACCGGAAGCTTGTCAGATGTACCGTACTCTTTCATAGCTATGTTTATGACTTCCTCCGCCTTCTTCGTCAATGCAGCTGAGGACATATTATATTTGCCATAACCTTGATAAGCACCGCCAAAACCAAGATTAGGTTGATTGTTCACATTCAGTAGCACACCCTTCAACGTGCCATCTTCTGTTACATCAAAAGTCACTTTTTCCAATACAAAATCATCAGTAACGACAGATGTCTGCTCTAACATATGCGTTATGGCTGACAGGTTGGCTACTAAACTAACTCGTCCCAGTAGCGCCTCTGTATCGTTTTGTTGCTTCGTTAATGCTTGTGTTGTCTTATTTAGTGAAGCGTTCGCACTAGTTAAAGTATTTATCTTGGTATTCAGATTATAATTCCATACCGCCAAGGCTATACATCCTAGTACAGCTACTCCTGAAATGACTGTTGCTACAACTGCGAGCTTACGAACAGAATGTGTTTGCGGCTCCACAGACTGAGCTTGACTGCTTAATTCTCCCATACCAAACTTCCTCTCTACTTATATAGTCATATTTTACTATTCCCTCCTCTAATAATCTAGTATATTTTTCCTAATTCCATATTCCTATGCATTTGTACAGGAATTCGTTTCATCAGCCCTGGAGTTTCGGTTCTTTCGTTTTCCTGGAGATGCTGTATTTACCAGATACACACTGCCTGCAATCAGCACCAGCCCCACAACAAACGTCAAAGTAAGTGATTCCTTGAGCATTACCATACTAAAGACCGTAGATAGTACCGGAACCATAAACGTATATGAGCCGACGGTTCCTGCATCTCCATTGTCGATCAGTTTAAAATAAATCATCCAGCCCATCGCAATCACGAATATCGAAATAAACAATAGAATTGCGATAAAGGAGGCCGTCCAGTGAATATCACTCCATTTCTCGGTCGTAAATCCAATCCCATTGAGTATGATCCCTCCCAAAACGAGCTGCATCGTCACCGCCCAAATGGAATCCAGTTGCTGGCTTTTTTTCTTCATATAAATCGTTCCAAGCGCCCAGCACAGTCCTGAAGCTAGCCCCAACACAATACCCAGTACCGACAAATGCCCTGCCATCCCACCAGAGCTAATCACGATCACCCCGCCAAAACCCAGTACCAGTCCAATGACCTTCAGGGGAAACATGCGCTCCCCCAACCACATCCAGGAGAATAATCCCAACAGGATCGGCTGAAGGAACACTAAAGTGGAAAATAACCCAGCAGGCAAATAACGCAGCCCTACCGTCTGCAAGCCATAATAGCCTGCAATATTAAATATGGCCAGCACAAGATAAGTCCACGCATTCTGTCTAAAGCGCAAGGTTTCCAGGTGGCGCATAGCGAATAATAGCAGAATCACACCACCCAGCAGGGTACGGATTCCTGAAAAAAATATCGGCGGCGTATCTGGCAAAGCCAGCTTGGTCAACGGCCAGTTGATCCCCCATACCATCACTAATATCAAGACAAGCCACAGCGTAGCTTTAGGTGTTAATTTTTTCATAGATGTCTTCTCTCCCTTAGATTTTCATCGCTCATTGCTACCGACTAAAATCTGAATAGCCGTTTGCAAAGTTTTGCTTTACTAGCGTATACTGTGGTCACTAATAAATAAAATGAATGTTTTCAATAAGGGAGATAACTTTTCACTTATGACCATTACTCAGATTATGATCTTCGTTCGTGTAGCTGAAACGCTAAACTTCACCCAAACTGCCCATGAGCTGCATATGACGCAGCCCGCGGTCAGCCATGCCATCGCCAGCATCGAAAACGAGCTGGGTGTCCAGCTATTGCTGCGCGACCGAAAAAAAGGAGTGCTGCTGACAAATATCGGGCACAAGGTACTGCTGCAATTCCGTATGATGCTGCAAAGCATGGAAAAGGTACAGCAGCAGGTGGCTGCTGAAAAAGGTCTAGACGTGGGCACGATCACGATCGGTGCCTTCCCTTCTGCCTCAGCCTATTTTCTGCCCCCGATTATTCATCATATTCGTCAGCATTATCCGAACCTTGTTTTCGATCTGCATGAAGGCTCCACGAATGAAGTCAAGGAGTGGGTGCATACCAGAGAAATCGAAGCGGGCATCATCCTGTTACCAGACCCTCAGGTAGATGTAATCCCTTTATGTCAGGATGATATGGTTATTCTCCTGCCAGACGGTCACCCTCTACAATCACACAATAAAATCGCCATTCGAGACTTGAATGAACAGGATATGATCTTTTGTAAAGGTGGACATGAGGTCGCCATTATGGAAGGTTTTGAACGCGAACAAAGTCAGTTGCAGGCCCAATTCATTACTCACAATATTAGCACCCTGGTCAGCATGGTCCGACAAGGACTAGGTATGGGCATTGTCTCTTCACTCGCCTTGTCCACATTCCCCCATGATCTGACCGTCAAGGAAACCTCACCTCTGATCACACGTCAAATCGGTATTGCTGTACCGTCTCTGCACAATGCTTCTCTGGCTGTACAGTTATTTGTGCGTACTGCGCAGGAACTGTTTACGGATTTGAAGCAGTAGAACTCGGTGGTTTTTCTTGTTTTAATATGGTGTACTATAAAAATAAAAAGGAGTTTTCCATAAACGGAAAACTCCTTCGCACATTAAGCTATTTATTGCTACAGCTTGTTCAATGTCGGATCAAACCTCCGACTACATCATCCCATCGCCAAGAAATCTCATGTCCATGGAGATGCAGCCCCCCAAACCACTCGTCGATCCCTTGAACTGCAATGCGGTCGGCTGATCCGTTCAGTACCTCTTTACCCAACTCTGTCAGAATTACCTTTCGGTGCAGAAAATCCGGAATTTGTCTGAAATCCAAGCCGACCTCATCCCCGTCAATGATCAGCAAAGGATGTTCACCTTGCGCCAAAGCACGAATAACTTTCCAGTATTCGAGATCACCCATGCCGAGCACATGCAGGACGTCAGTTACCTGACGAAACAATTCCAGTGGCGTATCTACTCCATTATGAACGGTCTGAAGCGTGGTTTGTTCCACAATGCCAAGACCATTCTGCTCCGAGGGTAGCCGCTTGAGATGCGCTGTGAAAGCTTCATAGGCAAAAGGCAGGCCGGATGCTGCCAATTCAGACTTCTTGTCTTCCAGCAGATTAGCCATTTGAGTAGGATCAGGAGAAGCATATGCCTGCCAAAGCTCGCTTCCGAGCTCCATTTCTTGCCGCCCAATGGTCCGCCAGGTCCCGGATAATGTCTGAAGCTGTGCCGGAGTAAGCTGTCCTAGACCATGAAACCGTTCGATTCCCGGAAACTCCCCAATACAGAGCAGGCTCAGCTTCGTGCGGCCCAATTTCTGTCTTTTGAACCAGTGGAGCAGATAGGCGAGCATGCTCTGATCAAACAGGTCATGCTCAAACCACAACACGACTTCATCATACTTGATACATTCACGAAGTTTCTGCTCTTGTTCCTCACAACCCGTAATATATTCGCTGGCCGGAATACCCATCGTTTCTTCCAAGACCCGGGCCCGCAATGCCCGTTCTTCCGCCCCCGCTGGATTTGCAAATATCGGTCCTGCCGGATATACCTCTCTCCATACAAGCACATCACCCTGTACAACACCCTGCTTCAACATCTTACCTACAACATCACCGTTAACAATATGTAGCATGTTTTGCCCTCCCTCATACAAATGATTGAACACGGAGACGAGGTCGGCTACTGGGAGTGTACCTTTCAACTTTCGGCGGGCATCGTGCAGCCGCTTTTTAAGCGTCGGGATCGGAGTGCCCAGATAATCCGAAATCTCCTGAAGAGAGTAGCCGTAAAAATAAAATAGCCGCAGAGGCACGCGCAGCTTGGCAGACAGTTCCTTCACCGATTGTTGTAGAACTTGGCTCTCCTCCCTACGCTCCGCAATTTCTGCCAGACCCGGTACTCCTCCCGATACCTGCACAGCCTCATCCAGAGGAAGCACCGAATGTTGCTTGCGTCGCAGCATCCGCTGACACTGTCTTACGACAATCGTCTTGAACCAGCCTGGAAAAGCGGCCGGATTCTGTAGCTTCTCCAGATTCTGATAAGCCTCTATGAACGCATCCTGCGCGGCATCTTCCGCCAGATGAACATCCTTCAGCATGTCGTAGGACACCGCATATGCCATCCCGCGAAAATGCAGCATTAGCTGCCCGAAAGCTTCTTCATCCCCCTGCCGCGCCTTTTCAACCCACTCCCTCATACGTCCCTGCCTCTTTTCTTTCGTGTTCTTAATCTTAAGTGCCAGCTCCGTGGGGAAAGGTTACAAATCAGTTAGTTTCCAATGAAATATATCATCCTTTATTCTTCACGAGGTTAAGCTCAATATGACTTCGACCATGTAGCCATAGCAGTTCATCCAGTAAAAACGCCAAACCATCCTTATTACGCAAACGCTCAATCATTTCTGTAACGACCTCCATAATTTCACGCTGTACATTCTTTGCTAGTTGGAGCCCCCCACTTTCCCCATCCACATAAAGATGCGGATGATCAGGTTGTTCTACCTTTCGTACATGTCGCAGACACAATCTCCCATGTTCAATATAAAAGAAATAGCTACGATCATACAGAACCCCCTCAAATATCTCATACATATGAGGATCATCATCAGGTCCATATACCATGGCAACTCTATTCAATTCAACCGATTCCGTCATAAATAATTTCTCTCCTTCTGGATTGATTAATTTTTTTGTCAAATAAAGAACAAAAATTATGTATATATGTATTTAATGTACGACTTCTTATACATATAATACACTTTCACATGTACATTTTCAACACTTATCGAATAAAATGTACGCATTATTGTAATTTAGGTTTGACTTCTCTAAGATTTAAGTACATATAATAAGTTGAGGGGGATTGCTCATGGGATTGAAACCAAGTTATAAACCAATGGAAATCACTCTAATTAAACGAGATAAAACACGAACTTACCTTCGCACTCAATTAGGAATATCACCATCCACTTTGGCGAAAATGTCTAATGGGGAATTTGTAGCTATGAGTGTCATTGCACGCATTTGTGAGGAATTAGACTGTAGAATTGAAGAGGTTGTAGAGTTTATAGAGGAGCAACCATTAGATACAGAAAAAGAGCGCTAGCCTTTTTGAAGAGGATAGCGCTCTTCCTTTTTTATTAACTATATTTTCCTATTGTTATCTACCCGCTGCTTAAGGAACCGATCAATTAGTTCAATTTTTTGCTATATAGTAAGAAATGTACACGAAAAACGGAGTAGACGGAATGGTGCTGTACAAGCGAAGCGGTCGCTTTTGTCCCCGGATTTCTACCCTAACATAATCTTTATTCAAGAAATCCGGGGGCGGTGGCGATGGGAAGCACCATCCGTCTGCGGAGTGGCACTAAAGTAACTTTTAAGTTCCATTTATATATTCGATCTTTTGATAGGTTGCTCCATTGCTTTATAAGTCATGCCAGAGTAATCACTTATAATAAAATGGAGAGTGATACAATGCACTTTATAAAATCGATGTACACAAAACAAAACATAAATACCTCAGTACTCTTTTTTGCATGTTTAGTTCTATATAGTGTTTTTTCTGAGATTGAAATTAAACCCGTAGCACTCTTACTTTTTACAGTTGTATTTGCCTTTTTTAATGCCCTGAGTAAATTTGTCCAATCCACACGTAGTGATAATGATCATTAAACACATTCAAAAAGGCCTCCTTAGCAATATAGTACGCGACTATACCGCTATAGAGGCCTTCATTTATAGTTGGATCTTTTCTTGCTTTCGTCTGATCATCACTTCGATTGCTTTGTGGCTTCGTACAAACGCTGTAAAATGGTAACCGCTTCAGCCCGTGTGACTAGCGCTTTGGGGTGAAGGTATCCATCATTGGCGGTAAGGACGCCCATATTAGTCAGGGTGTAGAATGCTTCTGCCTTTTGAGTTTGGGAATCTTCATAAAAGGGCTCCTCTTGAGTCGTGTCGATGTATATTACTGGATAGCTGAACGAGTAATTGTCATTGTAATTCGCCTGACGAATTTTTATATCCTTATACTGCGCAGCTGCAGAGATTACTTCCTTGATCTCAGGATGAAGAGTCTGATTCGTATAATCCGTCCGAACGGAAGCAATCATCATCACATCCCAGCGGGTCAGCGGTTTGTCGGGATTGATATAGAATTGATAGTTTGGATATTTGCCTCCTACTCTTTCAGTGAAGCCCCAAACATAATCCCCATTGAATAATGCTGCAAAATCTTTATTCGCCCAGTGCTTACGCGCATCAACAAATTCTGAAGCTTTTCCAGACGAATGATTGATCTCTGGAAAAAGCTTGTGAAACATATTTACAAATTCCGCTTTCGTTATGGTTTTGCCTGGCTTGAAGGTGCCATCCGCATAGCCCTTGACAACACCTTTGTCGACCATCGAACGAATAGATTCAGCAGCCCACTCATATTTTGTCCCGTTCACATCAGTAAACGTATTTGCCGCGAATGCGGATTGACTAAAAAACAGTGCCACCGCAACCAACAGGGTGATAAGCCATTTCTTTCTTAACATCTCTTTCCACTTCCTTTAGGTAAAATTTATGTAGAACATAGTTCTCCAAACTCCATGTTATATCGGTATTTCAAAAGTAAATGATGATATTAGACAGAAGAAACAACACAAAAACGACCTCCGCAACGAGTAAAATCCCGTTACAAAGGCCGTTATCCGCAACCTAAACACATGTTTTAGGGAACCATCCTGACATTTAGGCTTCTATAATTCAGACCACTACTCGAAAAACCTTAATTAACAAGGCTCTTCGTTCGGTTTCCCGGCATCCGTAGCCGTACGGAAGCTTGAACCGCAGCCGCATGTAGCTACTGCATTCGGATTATGAATTGTGAAGCCGCCTGACATTCCGGACTCTTCAAAGTCGATTTCCAGACCGTCCAGGTAGGGAATGCTTTCCTTTTCCACGACAATCTTCATATCCTGTACGTTCATATATATATCCTGATCCGTCTCGTTGTCGTCAAAGCCCATAGCGTACGAAAATCCGGTACATCCACCTGGCGTAACACCCAGACGTAAAAACATATTCGGCGTTTCCTGCTGCTCCAGCATATCCTTCAAACGCTCAGCAGCGGAATCGGTGATGTTAATCATAGCTCCATCCTCCTCTTTTACTTCATGTTCTCCTTCAGTATACTCCACTATTTGCAGGTGCTCAAGTCATGGAATGTCCTTCCCTTACAGGCTTAAAGACCTGTTTTTCTATTCGTTTGTATTGAACAGCGGTGGTGTGAGGTTTATAATAGGTGAAGAGTGTGTAAAAGAAACTGTCGGAAATTTGTCATTTCAAAGGCGATATTTTGAGATATTCTTCATTGTAGCCTGGCATTGTAACATTTTTCACATATCGTATATCCGCGCTGCCGGATTCTTGCCGACGGAACGGGACATCCTCTGCGCACCAAGCGCTTGTGCCGCTGATTTGGCGGACAGCCTCGCACAGAGCAACTTGAAGGAGGAATAGGCATGTCCACATTAGTTACACCTTTTACAGACCGCAGAATGGCGGAAATTGTAGAAAAGGTACAGAACGGGATTCGTTTGAACCTTGAAGATGGTATATATTTGTATGAAACTGACGATATCCTCACACTGGGTCAGTTAGCTAACGAAGCTAATTTACGCAAGAACGGAAAAAAGGTTTATTTTATCGAAAACATGAGCCTGTACTTCACCAATGTATGCGAAGCGCGCTGCGCGTTCTGCAATTTCCGCAAGGATCAGGGGGAGGACGGCTCTTATACGTTGTCCGGGCAGGAAATGATTGATTATGTAGAGCAACACATCCATCCGGGGGTAAGAGAATTTCATATCGTCGGTGGTCATAATAATCATGTGCCTTTCCAATACTATGTAGACTCTTTGAAGGCGCTGAACGAAAAATATCCTCACGTTACACTGAAAGCTTACACTGCAGCAGAAATTGACTTTTTCACACGCATAAGCGGCTTGAGTATTAAAGAAGTGCTTCAGGAGCTGCAAAAGGCTGGACTTCAATCCCTGACTGGTGGTGGCGCGGAAATCTTATCCGACGAATATCGGAAGAAGATGCGTGTTACGAAAGCCAACGTGGACCGCTATCTCGAAGTACATCGTACGGCCCACAATCTCGGCATGAAAACTCATACGACTATGCTGTACGGTTCGGTCGAATCGTATCAGGATCGTATTGAACATATGCTGCAAATTCGTGAATTGCAGGATGAAACGAATGGATTTATGGTATTTATTCCACTGTCCATGCAGCCGAAAAGCAAAAACGCCAACATCATGCGCCGTAACTCCGCTTACGAGGATCTCAAAACCATTGCGATCAGCCGCCTGATGCTGGATAATATCGACCATGTCAAAGCTTACTTCATCAATATTGGCCCGCAATTGACGCAGGTCGCTCTCACCTTTGGCGCATCAGACGTCCATGGCACGATTGTGCGCGAGCAGATCAGCCATGCCGCAGGTGCATTGACCCCTGCCGGATTGACCCGTAAAGAGCTGATCTGGCTGGTCAAAGGTGCAGGACGCATACCTGTAGAACGGGACACCTTCTATAACGAAATCGAAGTTTTCGAATAACTGTAATATCGGATTCAGATTTCCCGCGAGCATTTCATCCCCATTACTCACACCATGCAGCATCTTACTGCCCCGGAATACGCTGGTCTGTCTTCCACAGGCAGGCCCGATTCTCGGGTTTTATAACAACAATAACTTGTGTTAGTTCAACGAGACACCAGACCATTTGCCGGGGATACGGTAGCGAAAGGAAGGCGAATTTTGATGAAAAATTTCGTTATTCTGGGGGGCGGCTATGGCGGCCTTACCATTGCCAAAGAATTGCTGGATAAACACATTCCCGACGATGTTCAAGTTATTTTAGTGGATCGAATGCCCTTTCAGGGATTGAAAACAGAGTACTATGCCCTCGCGGCAGGTACGGTATCTGATTTTGATTTGCGCGTACATTTTCCAGATGAACAACGTCTTATTCGTAAATACGGAGAAGTCACCTCGATGGATCTGGAGAATAAAATGGTCCATTTTCAAGACGGTGAACCCTTGCCCTATGACCAGCTTGTCATTGCGTTGGGTTGTACCGACCGCTTTCACAATACACCGGGGGCTGAAGAACACAGCTGTACGATCCAGTCGTTTAACCATACCCGCCAAACCTATCTGCGCTTGAACGAAATCAAGCCATATGGGCATGTTCATATTGTAGGCGGCGGTCTTAGTGGTGTTGAGATTGCTGCGGAGTTACGTGAAAGCCGCACGGATTTGAATATTACCATTATGGATCGGGGCGAGCGGGTGCTGTCGGCATTCCCGCAACGTTTGTCTGCCTATGTACATGCTTGGTTCAAGGAGCATCAGGTTAATGCCCTGAATCATGTTGCGGTTTCCCGTATTGAGCCGGGGGCTATTTATAACCGTGACGAGCAAATTATAACGGATGCAGTGGTATGGACGGCCGGGATTCAGCCGGTAAAAATTGTGCAGGATCTAGCCGTCCCTAAAGACCCTCAGGGTCGCATCGTGCTCAACGAATATTATCAAATACCGGATCATCCTGAGGTGTATGTGGTCGGAGACTGTGCGAGCCTTCCCTACTCTCCAAGCGCTCAGGCGGCAGAGGTGCAAGGGGAGCAAATCGCACACATTGTACGCGACCTGTGGAAGGGCCAAACGCCTCACCCGCATCCTTTAAAGCTGCGCGGTACATTAGGCGCACTTGGCAAGAAGGCCGGGTTCGGCTATGGCTTTATGGGCAGTACCTCATTGCGCGGACGGGTACCACGCCTGCTTAAAAGCGGTGTGCTCTGGAAGTCCAAACGCCATTTTGGCTAACCGTATGCTAAACAAACAAAGAAGACCCGCTCCCAGAGCAGGTCTTCTTTGTTTGTTGCGTGTATGGATGATGTATATCTCTATACAACAAGGAGCTGGCTAACAGAGCATTATATTTTAATCCAAGTCTAGGTTATCCCATGCTTCGGCTTCCTTAATTTTGTTCATAATCACTTCGTACAGGAGCTCTGCTGAATCTGCGGATACAATCTCACCATTGACCATCGCATAGGGTTCCGCGTTACACTGACCGCAATTGCTGAGGCAGCCGTATTCAATCACATCATAATCCGGATTCTGTTCCAGCTTGGACATGATTTCATCGGTACCCCAATGCATATTACTGGTGCAAAACTCAATAATAGGTCTTAACATTTTTTCACCTGCTTTGGATGACGGGCATTTTAATTTAGCCCGCTTTGTAATATAATAATAAAGGTATAGGAAAGGAGTTGAATTCTAATGAGCGAAACACAAAGCGTTCAAATGTATGATGAAGTAGCAGATGTACTGGATAAGCTCCGTCCGTTCCTGCAACGCGATGGCGGCGACGTTGAGCTGGTTGACGTAGAAGACGGCATCGTTAAGCTGAAGCTGGTAGGCGCTTGCGGCAGTTGCCCAAGTTCCACAATCACGCTGAAAGCAGGTATTGAACGCGCTCTTCTCGAAGAAGTCGACGGCGTCCAAGAAGTGGTACAAGTATTCTAATGCTTGATGCAATAAGATCATGAGAGTCTTGACTTCGGCAACGAAGCTCAAGACTCTTTTTTGTGTTACAGCGTCTGGGGGATCACTCAAGCTTATATGGTTGGCCGAATGGGGTCCAATCCTCCCGATACATCCATAATATTGCCTGTTATAAAATCCGAATGCTCCTCACACAAATAGGCGATCACTCTCGCAATATCCTCTCCGCTCCCCGGACGTCCACGCGGTGTCTCTTTATCCTGCATGCCGATGACATCGGCGATTGACATTTCCTTATTTGCTCCTCGAATATCCCCTGGACAGATCATATTGACCGTGATGCCATAAGGAGCTTCCTCCACAGCCAGTGACTTCGTAAAAGACACCAGCCCCACCTTGGCGGCTGCGTAGACGGCGCGATGTGGCCAAGCCCTCGCTTCTCCAGCATGACCAAAGCCAAAATGAATAATACGTCCCCATTGCTGGCTACGCATGTGAGGCAATACCAAATGATCCAGCAACATGGTACCGACCAGATTCCCTTGTATCATGGCATGAATCTCAGCTACACTGTAATCCGCAAACAGACGGCGTTCCCGGATGAACGGTCCAGCATTGTTCACCATAATATCGACTCCGCCTAGCCGATCCTGTACTTCACCAATCAACCTCGTGATATCTTCCTGAACAGAGATATCCCCTTGTAAAGACAAGCAGCGTACTCCCTTAGACTCAATCCCCCGCTTAAGCGCTTCAGCTTCTGCTTGGCTATGCACATAATTCAGCGCAATATTACAGCCTTCATCCGCCAGACGCAGAGCGGTCGTTTTACCTAAACCTTTGGCACTGCCCGTTATGAATGCGACTTTATCTCTCAACAATTTTCCTCCTGTTCACAGAGAACGGTCACCCCCAAGTATAAAATATTTAAGCTTCCCCTACAACTCCATCCCAAAAGAAACCCCCAGTCCTCTTGTTCAAGAGAATCTGGGGGTTGCGTGCAATGCGTTCTCGTTCCCTACTTAAAATGCCGGGATAATTGCGCCTTGGTATTTATCTTCGATGAATTTTTTAGTTTCTGGAGATTGCAAAGCTTTAAGCAACTTCTGAATCGCTTCGGAATCTTTATTATCAGGACGCGCTACCAGAACGTTAGCATAAGGAGAATCCTTGTCTTCCAGTGCCAGTGCATCCTTCGTAGGGTTCAGCTTCGCTTCCAAAGCGTAGTTCGTGTTGATCAACGCAATGTCTACTTCAGGCAACTGACGTGGCAGCATAGCCGCCTCCAAAGTCTTGAATTCCAGATTTTTCGGATTCTCTGTAATATCTTTTACGGTAGCTTCAATGTTGCTTGCGTCTTTCAGCTTGATCAGACCCTGTTTCTCCAACAACAGCAAAGCACGGCCTCCGTTTGTTGCATCGTTCGGAATGGCTACAGTTGCGCCATCTGGGAGTTCATCAAGCTTTTTATATTTTTGGGAGTAGATACCGAATGGCTCCAAATGAACTGCGCCCACAGAAACCAGGTTCATTTTGCGCTCTTTGTTCATCACATCCAAGTAAGGTACATGTTGATAGAAGTTGGCATCCAGTTGCTTGTCAAACAATTGCACGTTCGGCTGTACATAGTCGTTAAACTGAACGACTTGGAGACGAACTCCTTCTTTTTCCAACTGAGGTTTGATTGCTTCCAAAATTTCCGCATGTGGTACAGGAGAAGCTCCAACTTTCAGCTCCACTTCACGTGGTGATCCGCCTGTATTTTCGGCCGCATTGTTTGTATCCGATGTTGTGCTCTTTGTACCGCAAGCAGCCAGCACCGCAATTAATGTCAAGCTTAGTACAGCCAATACCCATTTCTTCATGTGATTACCCCTCCAATAATTTGTAATATTCAGGAGCAGACGTCCTGATCAATAAGGATATCTATATGTTTTCCCTATTTTCGAGTATAATGCCGCACGAGGCGATCTCCCGCCATTTGCAGCAATTGTACCAATACAACCATCAGCACGACCGCAACGATCATGACAGCCGTTTCATAACGATAATAGCCGTAGTTGATAGCCAGTGTACCTAGTCCACCGCCCCCGATCATCCCGGACATTGCCGTGTAGGATACGAGTGTAACGACGGTAATGGTTAATGCGGCGAGCAGACCCGGAAGTGCCTCACGTAACAGCACACGCCGGATAATTTGTCCTGTCGAGGCACCCATCGCTTGAGCGGCTTCAATGACACCCTTGTCCACTTCACGCAGAGACGTTTCGACAAGACGTGCGAAGAATGGGGCAGCCCCGATAACCAATGGCGGGATGGTTCCCAACACCCCGGTCGAGGTACCTACCAGCGATCGTGTAAAAGGAATAAGTGCAACGATCAAAATGATGAATGGTACGGAACGCAAAATGTTAACGACGAAGGATAACACAATATATATCACCTTCATCAGAGTCAACGAGGAGCGGCTCGCCAGAAACAATAATATGCCGAGCGGCAAACCAATAATGAGGGTGAACAATGCGGATGCACCGAGCATCTGAAGGGTTTCCAGAGTAGAATTCCCTAGCTCTTCCCAACTCACTTGTGAAAAATCAAGTTCGCTCATTGTCCGATCACCTCCACATCAAGTCCTTGCCCAGACACTTCGCGCAGCGTATGCTCTATATCCTCATGGTTTCCTTCAAAACGAACGATTAGCTGACCATAGGGTACATTTTTAATGGTAGATATGGTTCCCTGCAAGATCGCAAAATCAACCCCAGTGCTTCGAGCCGTACGCGACAGAATCGCATCATATGTTTTGCTGCCCAAGAAGGAGATACGCACCACCTGCGCCGACTCGCCGCCACCTGCTGCCGCAATCGCTGCTTGCAACTCCTCGGGATGTTCTGACTCCCGCTGAATAAAGTCCTTGGTAACCTGGTGCTGCGGCTTCAAAAATACTTCCGCCACCGGACCTTGCTCCACGATGTCGCCCTGATGAATGACGCCAACTTTATCACAAATGCTTTGAATGACATGCATTTCATGTGTAATCAGCACGATGGTTAGATTAAAGCGCTGATTAATATCGAGCAGCAATTTCAGGATAGACCCCGTCGTCTGCGGATCAAGCGCAGAAGTCGCTTCGTCACACAGCAATACATGAGGATCACTAGCCAACGCCCGCGCAATTCCTACCCGCTGTTTCTGTCCACCTGAGAGCTGTGACGGATATTTTCCACTGTGCTCTTCGAGACCCACCAGTTCCAGCAGTTCACGGACCTTCTGGTCCAACTTCTGCTTGGGCGTGTTTACCAGCCGCAACGGAAATGCAATATTGTCATATACAGTCGCCGAAGACAACAAATTAAAATGCTGAAAAATCATTCCGATTTTTCGGCGCTGCATTTGTAACTGGGATTGACTCACAGTAGTGAGGTTTACCCCGTCTACCCATACTTCACCTGAAGTAGGGCGTTCCAATAAATTAATACAGCGGATCAATGTACTTTTCCCCGCTCCGGAGTGACCAATCACTCCGAATATTTCTCCACGCTTTATAGAAAGGTTCAACCCAGACAGCGCATTAACGCGTCGGGTGCCTTTGCCATAATGTTTGGTTAACTGCTTAAGCTCTATCAACGTGCTGCGACCCCCTTCACTTCTTCCTTACCCTTTTAACCAGTTGTCATCTCTCAGGATTGTATAAAATCGCTATTTATTTATACAAAAAAGAGCCCCTTTCACAGAATGAAAAGGGCCCCACCTTGCGATCCTTTTCTCATCTGCCAAAATCGCTATAACTCTAGCGGTTTTGTAGGAATTAGCACCATCATGTTCCCTCCCAGTGTATTACACCGGGAAAGAACGGGTTGCCGGGCTTCATCGGGCCAGTCCCTCCACCTCTCTGGATAAGAAAAATATGTTAAACTCCAGCTTTAGCTGTCCGTTAAGTTTATATAAAAAAACATAATTCAAGCATTTTTCTGAAACTAGGTTTCAGTATAGATAGTTTACATTGCTTTGTCAAAGGATATTTTCTATCATATTTTTGGGCGTACTGCCCGGTTCTTCCATTGTTTCGCAGTATAAGTAAAGGCGATTGACAACGACCGACACACCATTTCCAAGCCCTGCTGCAAATCTTCCAAATGGTGATCAAGATCCTCCAGTTGGATTTTTCCATACAAAGCTCGGTGTCGTTGCCAGAGATCATCTTGCATTTCTGTATTCATATAGTGTATCTCCGTATTTCGCCGCTTACGCAGCCGATTGATCGCATCGTTGTATGTATCCTTGATATCATATAAATTATCGGTCAATACAGGATGCATTTTGAGATACTTGAGCTGCCGCAACACGGTAAAATACGAATAATGCGCCTTATACTGTCCTGTTTTTAAATCATACAGATCATTCAGCCAGTTGCCCAGCTTATCCAGAATGGAAAATACCCTCACAAACCCATCTTTATAAAAGAAAACATACAATGCATAGTCGGATTTTTCATCCTCACTCATATCTTCAGCATATCCGGCTTTTACTTTCATACGGAAAAAGGCGGCAGCATGATGGCTCTGCTCCAGTTCATCCAGAGATGACATTAGACCGCGTGTCAAAATATCCGCCTTCCGAAAATCGTGGGTCGGATCTCCACCAGCCTGAATTTGCCGTTCCAGCAGGTTCAACATATCTGACATGCTATTCATGGCATCTAGCAGGATGCCCTTGTTAACACGCGGCGGCTCACCCAGTAGCTTGCGTATCATGCTTACGCCTCCTTATAAATGTAAAATCCGGCTGTAGGTTTAATTAGGGCGTCAAGCGAAATAACTTGTCCATCGTTGATCTACAAGCTTAACAATATCCTCACGCGGTAACACCTCATCCGGATACCCCGGCTTCATACGCGCATCCACTACAATCGGCAGCTTATAGTTCAGATGGTGCAAACGCACTTCGCTGTCCGCGTACATATCCGTAGCCGGGTTAAAGCGAGTGAATACCGTCCACAGGAACGAGGCTTGAGAGCGAACGACTTCCTTGGCATCATCCACGATAAAGACAAGCGGCCACTCTTGCTCACCCGCAGCTAATCGCTCCAAAACACGTGCCGCCAGCTCAGGCTCTTGCTCAAAAGACGCACCCGATACGACGAGGCAACCTCCGCAATAGGGCTCGATTTCACGAATCCCCGGCAAATCGCCTCCCTCATAAGCACGAGGCAATTCACGTACAGGCTCACCTATTCCCATCAGGATCGCCTTGCTGCCATGATTCAGCTTGCGGCCTGTGTAATCGAGTGTATCGTGTGACGTGTGATTGAAAATAAACAAATCTCTGGCTGGATTAAATCGCTCTAGAATGGTTTCCAGCAGCAGGTTAAAGTCAGATAAATCAATGACTCGATCCGTCAGCATCAGGAACTTGGTCAACGATAATTGACCTTGACCCAAAATAGTAAAACCGGATACAAGCGCTTCACGGGAGTAGCTTTCACGTACGACTGCCGCTGCCAGCGCATGTACGCCCGTTTCCGCATACGCCCACAGAGACTTGACGGAAGGCATCACAAGCGGATAGGCAGGCGACAGCAGACGTTGCAAAAACTCACCGAGATAGTAGTCTTCTTGCCGAGGCTTCCCTACAATGGTTGCCGGATAAATGGCATCCTTGCGGTGGTGCATATGTTTGACATGAAATACAGGGAAATCATGCTGTAATGAATAATATCCAAAATGATCACCAAACGGGCCTTCTGGACGGCGTTCATAAGGTGGCACATAACCGCTGATTGCAAATTCTGCTTCTGCTGGAATCCGATGACCCCCAAGCGGGTCCTCTGTCATGGGCAGCTTGCCTCCCATAATAAGCGAAGCCAGCAACAGCTCAGGCAAGTTTTCCGGTGCTGGAGCAATGGCAGACGCAATCAGGGCAGGCGGGCCACCGATGATAATCGTCGTAGGCAACGGCTCATTACGCAGCTCCGCTTCATGATAATGGAAACCGCCGCCTTTATGAATTTGCCAGTGAATGCCTGTCGTCTGATCATCATAAATCTGAATGCGGTACATCCCCAGATTATGGTCCTTGGGCTGACCTGGCTTCTCGGTATATACGAGTGGAAGGGTAATAAACGGCCCTCCATCCTCATGCCAACTGGTCACTTTAGGCAGTGGTGCCAACGGAGCCTCAGTACGGCGAACTCCCAATACAGGGGCCTCGCTATGAGATACTGTTTTTAGTCCTACTTTTAGCATGTCCTTAATCAGGTCACGTTCATTCCATAATGCTTTGGGTGTAGGTGGAAACAATGTTTTGGTTGCTCCTACAATCGCATCCATTAGTTGCTCTGGACGAGGGCCAAAAGCCATGTCCACACGGCGATTCGTGCCAAACAGATTACTGGCTACAGGAAACGGGGTTCCTTTTACATTCGTGAACAGCAATGCCGGCCCTTCTTCCTCAATAACTCTTCGATGAATCTCAGCCAGCTCCAAGTAAGGATCGACAGGTGCCTCTATAATTTTAAGATGATTTTCTTTACGCAGCGCTTCAATAAATTGGCGCAAATTCTGGTAGATCAACTGGACGATTCCTCCTAAGCAAATCAAGCCCTCGAGAAACTCGTGGGCCTGGTTTGTTTCTTATATGCTATTATACGTGTTTAAACGCCTCTTGGGCAAAAATCCGCTTTACTACGATTCATGAAATGCTTAGGTACGTTGTGCTTGGGTCGAAACAAACTTGCGGTCCGGTGACAATTGCCATACACGATAGCTTAGATAAGCCAAGATGGAGAACAACGATGCAATCACCAGCATATGTCCCAGCACGATAAACATGTAGATTTCAGGTCTGTTGACGTACAACAAGATAATTCCAATCACCACTTGAAGCAAGATTAACAAGACCGATACGACACCCAATATACGGATATCCCGGTGATTCGGGTGATAACGGTATGCGTAGTGACCCACAGCCAAGATAATGACGAACAGCAGACCGGCTGAAATCTGATGAAGCAGCAGTGGAGATATGAAGCCCCCAATATTTACAACCTTCTGGATGACCGAGTGACTAAGCAACGCCCCTGAATAGACAGCAATATAGGTATAGATCGTCGATAGCCAAATAAAGTTACGAAACCCCCGACTGACAGGCCCAGGAATCAGACGCGGAGTGTGGCGTGAGTCCGCATGCTCCTGCCAGGCCCCCAGCGTCATCATAGTCGCACTGGCAAAAGCGATAAGCGCAAAGCCAAAATGCAGCCCCATGACTGCAGCCGATTGGGAGAAGATAACAGCCAACGCCCCCATTGCCCCTTGTATGATCACAAACAAGAGCGTGAGCAGCGAGAATAGCTGTAAATCCTTCCGATGCTTCATAAACAGCAAAAAGCCAACAAACGAGGCGATAGAAAGAATCCCGGCCATGGCACTGACGGAGCGATGAGAGAATTCAATAAGGGATGCGATCGTATGTGCCGGAACCAACTTACCATTGCACAGCGGGAATTCCCGGCCACAGCCGAGACCCGAATCCGTCCGCGTCACGACACCTCCACCGAAGGTAGCCAAAAACATGACAATACATGTTACGAGTGCCAGCCATTTTAATATTCTAATTTTGTTATTCAAATTCACCCGTATCCTTCCAAATATAATATTTATTCACTTTATATGTTGTGAAATGATCACTTATAGTAATTATAACTGATATATCGTTCCTTGACATACGAGCTTTGTTGACAAAATGTGAACGTGTCCGTGAGAAAGCCGCCCCCTTGAAAGGAAGCGGCTTTCTGAATGTCTTGATGTTTAAAATTCACTTTGTAACCTTCATGCATGCACAGCATTCATTATTTTGCCAAGCTCGCGTGGACTTCAACAGCCCGATCCAAAAATTGCTCGATTTCCTCGCGGGATTTGCGCAGTCTGTTTACCAGACGTACCAGTTCTCGCCCTTCACTGTAAGCGATAAAGCTAGGAATCCCCAATACATTCTGCTCTTGACTGACGCTTTCAGCCTGTTCTACATCAATCTCAATTAATGTAAGCTTATCTGCATATTGTAGTTCCACATCAGGCATGAACGGATCAATAAAATGACAATCCCCACACCAGTCCGCCTTAAACACAGCCACCGTAACGCCCGGAGTAGATATTGCCTTATTAAAGTCTTCATGAGAGACGATTTTTTGCATGGATGATTCCTCCTTAAATTCTTTTTGTGCTGAAGAGATTGCACTTTCTATTGTAACGCCAAGTGAAACTTTTGCACACTCCCCCATTCTGCCTACATACCGATTGGAAGCCCTCTCATTGAGGCATACTAAAGATATACTTAAGAATCCACATAAGCGACGACATCCTAACAGCATACCCAACATACTTGGCAGGATACGGGGATGCTTGCAGTTGGAAAGGAGGTTATTTAGTCATGTCTCTTACCGAATGGCTCCACACAGCATCCCGGCAGCTTCAAGGAGGACTAAAGTTACTGGGTTCCGTTCCCCGTGTTGCAGAGGAAGCTTGGGAAGGCAAACGGGCAGCCTGGACCGAATCCCGCAAATTACGCTACCCCTTGCGTGAGCTATCGTGGGATTATCATACGGCACAGGCCGCTATGAATGAAGCTGAAGCTTTAATGCTGGTGAACGGACCCGCTACGCGTCCCGCTTCTCTGAATATGCCCTTATGCGAAACAGACTGTGAGTTGCTGGAGCGGATCAAGAACGATACAGCACAGGAGAATCGCAGCAACGTCACCCGCACTGCCGCTTACCTTGAATGCTATCGTGGCTACCCGGAGTTACACTGGGCATTACTGGCCCACCTGGTTTCTCGTAATGGCGGCTATCATATGACCGATCTGAAAGGGGGACTGATTGGCAACCTATTCGGCGAACAGGAAAAGGATTGGCTGTATCGGCTACTGGAGCGCTGTAACGCCCTTATTTTTCAAGACGCTTATCCGCAGTTGCAACTTTACATGCACAGCCGTCATTTGGGCCGGAGTTGCTTTCATTTGTTGCCTTATTTTCACGTTTCGCCATTCATGAAGCCCTTTTGGGAACGTTTCTGGGCTTGGCGTGATAGCTCTCTGTTGACTGTGGCGCTCATCATTAATGAACAAAACTATATTGAAGGACGTGTGGTAAAAGATCCGTATTTTCAAAAATTTGTGACACACAAGCCGGGCTTTTATTTGCATGACTGGCTCCAGCTTAATCAGGTTATTTTTCCACTTGGGCTGAACGGTGGACTTGCTGGACTAGTGATGGAGCGTTTCGGCCATTTGGATGAGCGGATCGGCTTTGGCAAAAGTCTCTATGCTATGCTCTTCGGCCATCAGCAGGTGCTGGACCAGGCATCAGCATTCGCTAACAGTGTGCCGCATACGGGTTCACGCAGCGACTATTGGCCTGGACTGTTCACCCCGAATGAACAAAAAGCGTTGCACTCTCCAGATGAAAGTGCAACGCTTTTAGCACATGAATGGCTACCGCCAGGACAACGTCTGTACAGCCCCGAGCTGAACGCCGTCTGGTCCGATACAGCTTATGATCCAATTCCCCGGTATGACTGGTTTCAGGACGGCTCCACACTTGGGCATCTCAGCGAACCAAGGCGACCGCTGTTATTTGCCATGCGCCACGAGCATCGCCATGGCATCCAAAAAACAGCAATGGCCCACGTTGCCCATAACAGCTTGCAACCTTTCCACTGAAAGACTGGAGAGCTCTTTTAGCCTCGCTGTCCTGTGGACTCACGCTGTAGGCGCATTAACGGACGTAGTACCTTTTGCAACATACGTGGGTAATTGCCCAGCTCGTCCCTGCGCAATACGCGCAGTACAACCAGCAACAACAAGTAGCATACCAGTACAACTGCTCCGGCAATGCAGCACGCGATCAAGAAGGCCACACGCGCAGGTATCAGATGCACCAGCAGAATACAGGCTTCATTTACAGCGTATCCGATAGCTCCCGAGACGACGACTGCGGTTAAGAACCCTGCCCAGCGACGGCCCATGATGGAAAAGGAGACGATCCCTTTAAGCACACGCAAATTCAGCAACGTGATCACGAGGAAACATAATCCGGTTGCGGCAATGATCCCGTAAATCCCAAGCCAACCAGCCAGCAGCCAGCTCGCTGCAAATTTGACGATGATACCGACCATGACATTAACCATTGAAATACGCGGCTTGCCCATACCGATCAATATCGAATTAGAAGTCATCATCGTAATCTGGAATATCGTTCCGAGTGTCAGAACAGCGATGATACCACTGCCTCCAAGCGAGCTAAACAGTAAACCATTAATAGAATAGGCGGTTACACATAAAGCCAGCACAATCGGCATTCCAGTCAAAATAGAGATACGCAAAGCCAGCGTCATCTGATTTTGTAAATGCTGCTCATCCTTACGGGCAAATGCCGCTGAAATGATCGGAATGAGCGATTGACTGAGCGCAATGGCCAAAATGGGCGGGATTCCCGCCACACTCTGTGCCCGAGAGCCTAGATAACCCAACTGAGTAGTCGCCTGATCCAATCCCACTTGACCTGACAGCAGTCTCACCACAATCGACGTATCAATAAAGTTGACCGCTGGAACCGTCAGAGACGACAGAACAATCGGAATGGAAAGCTTGAAAATATCTTTGTAAATGCGCAGCATCGGTAGCGCGGAGCTTTCCTCTTGGAATTGATCTTGACGATCCTGTCGATCCTGGCGACGTAATTTCACCGTATAGTACAACATGACCGCCAGAGCGCCAAGACTTCCCATGACACCACCAAAGGAGGCCCCAGCCGCAACCTCGCGATCTCCATAACCCAGCTTCAAAATAATAAAGGCGAGTACAATAGCAGTCGCTACCCGTGCAACCTGCTCCACAATTTGTGAAATACCGCCTGCGGTCATATTACCGCGCCCTTGAAAATATCCACGCATCATGGCAATGGCAGGGAACAGCAGTAATGCTGGTGCCAAAGCCTGAATGGCCAAAGCAGATTGCGGAACCCCTGCTACATGCTCGGCAAAATAAGGCGCTCCAAAATACAGCAGCGCTGTAATGATAATGCCTGCCGCGGCTGCGAATATCAAAGCCGCACGATACACACGTCGCGCTTCCGAAGGCCGATCCAGTGCATAACGTTCTGAAACCATTTTGCTCAATGTGCTTGGAATGCCGGCCGTAGCCACTGTGAGCAACATCAAATAAGCGTTGTTCGCAATAGTAAACGAGGCATTCCCGACGGAACCGAGCAGATGCTCCAATGGAACACGCTGTACCAGACCAAGCACTCTGGCCACCAAGGCGGCAGCGGCTAAAATAAGCGTACCTTTAAGGAATGTTTCTTTATTGGACAAAATGCGTTCCCTTCTTTCTTGCTGTTCACACGCATGCAAAAGCCCCGCACAAACAGTCATGGCCTGAGCCATCACCGGTGCGGAGCCGCATGTCGATTCTGTCTCTGCAAATCATAATAAACGAAAACAAATCTCGGGTCATAACACCCAAATCAAGAATACAATAATCATGGCAAGCTGCAAAATCACTTTCATCACGGTGCTGGTAAAAAGGCCCAACACAGAGCCAAAGCCCACTTTAATAGCTCGATCCAGCGGTGCTTTGCCAATCAGCTCACCCAGTACAGCGCCGATAAATGGTCCCAAAATCAGGCCAAATGCCGGAATAACGAAGGGGCCAATAATAATCCCAACAGTGCTGAGGATTGCTGACAGACGCGAGCCGCCAAATCGCTTGACTCCCCACGCATTCACAGCATAATCCGCAACAAAAAGGGCAACGACGATTAGTGTTTGTATAATCCAGAATAATTTATTATATGAAGCAAACGAGAAAAACCAGCCGTACACAAAAAACGCAAAATAGATGGCGAGCGCCCCCGGCAATACGGGATATACCGCCCCGGCCATGCCCACAATGAACAGCACAATAACAACAATCCAGCCTACAACGTCCATGGGCCTCCTCCTTCTCGTCCATTCATCCTGCTTGCTGCATTATTCGTTTTATTACACAAGCACATAATCACGGATCATTTCTACAATGCCGTCGTCATTGTTCGAAGCCACGACCACATCAGCGGCTTCTTTAACCGTATCCTGAGCATTACCCATTGCTACGCCCAGTCCAACCGCTTGAATCACAGCCAGGTCATTCAGACTGTCGCCAACGGCAACCACCTGCTCCAGAGTAATGCCAAGCAGGTCGCACACTTCAGCGATTCCACTGGCTTTGGATATACCAGCTGGGTTAATTTCCAGATTTGTCATCGAAGAATTGGAGATTTCAAGTCCACCCATGTCCTGCAGCTTAAGCAAAATTTGGTGGCGAATTTCGTCATTTTCCGTATTATAACCGAATTTGAGCCATTCCTGTGTGTCCAATGTATCCGGCCAACGATCCCTATTATATAATTCCTCCGTTGAGTAAGCCCAGAACCAGGAGCCTGTGTCTACAGCAATCTGGTGCATCTTACGAACGAGCTCCTTATCAAGTAAATAACGACGCCACAACTCGTGGGGTGATTTCCACACCTCACTGCCGTTTACGGTGACCATGGGCGTCTCCAGTCCGAGTTGCTGGCCGTAAGGCAGAGCATGCATGGCTGCACGTCCGGTGGATAAGCATACATGAATCCCTTCCTGAATCGCCTTGTTAATCCAGTTAATCGTTTCCAGGGAAATTTCATGATTATCATTCAGTAAAGTTCCATCCATGTCGAGCGCAAGCAGTTTGTATTTATATTGGTTTTCTCCCATCGTCTCTCTTCCTCCTGTATGTCCCTTATGTCCAACGACATTTTACCATGAAAAAGAGAAGCCCACAAAAGTATTCAAGTCCTTACTTTGCTGCCAGAGGCTTTTTAGGAGTACCATCTAGTCCATATACTTCGTCATACGCATCAAATATTTTACGCGCAACCGGTCCTCCGCTCGTCGCACCAAAACCCCCTTCAGGAATGATGACCGCTACTGCCAGCTTCGGATTTTGACGCGGAGCAAAAGCGATGAACACCCCGTTATCTTTAACCGTACGTCCCACCACCTGCTGGGAAGTCCCCGTTTTGCGGGCATAATCATAAGGAAATCCATTAAAGGCTTTAACATCCGTGGCCATACCTCGAATCACTGTATTCCAGTACGTATCTGAAAAAGCTACCTCATTCAGCACCTTCGGCTTAAATTCACGTACAAGATTCCCCTGATCATCTACAATTTTGCTGACCAAATGAGGCTGCATACGCTTGCCCTTTGTTGCCAGCACAGTCGTATACTGGGCCAGCTGCATGGCCGTATACTTTCCCTGCTGACCAAAGGATGCCTGTACCAAACGTGTCAACGCACTTTCCTTTTTGCTCGTATACTCAAGTCTGCCTGCCCACTCGCCCGGCAGATCTACTTCTGTCGGTACACCTAATCCAAATTCCTTCATATACTTGTCCCATACATCAATTCCCTGATGCATCCCTGTATTACTTCCATATTTGGCATACAGCGGCTTGCCGATCATATCCACCATAAACGGATTCGACGAGACCTCAATTGCCCTGCTAGGTGTCAAAGAACCATACACATGTCCGCCTGAATTCCCAACCCGGCTGGAGCGATTTTTGCCGTAGTACGCACTTCCCGTATCCTGATAAGTCTGCCCGGGGGAAAACAGGTTTTCCTTCAACCCGATCAGCACGGTCAGCGGTTTAATGGTTGAACCCAGAATCACCGAGGATTCTGGATGTGGACCCGCTTTTCCGCTAGGTACGGATTTAATGGTTCCATTTCCCATTTTATGCTGAATTTCGTCATATACCGAAGGCGAGGTACTCCCACTTTTCCATACATTAGAGTCATAATCCGGCATACTGGCCATTGCCACGACATTTCCGGTCTCTACCTCCATCGCTACAGCGAAGCCAGTGGTCGCGTCTTGATGAAGCTTCCCCGATACGGCATGAGTATGAAGCCAGCGAAGCTGATCCATAATGGCCTGTTCCGTTTTCTGCTGAATTTCCTTGTTGATGGTGGAGTATAGATGATATCCTTTTTCCGGAGGAGTAATGGATTCAATACCCTCCGGCATGCTGCGCGGATTGACTTCTACCGTTTTATATCCGTTTTTTCCTCTCAGCTCATCCTGGTACTGAAGCTCCAAGCCATCATATCCGACCGTTTCACTTTCCGAATAAACCTGTGCCGGTTTTAAAACCTCCGAATTAGCTTCATAGAGCTCTTTATATTTGGGCCGGTTCGTTCGAGCTCCTTTGAACTTGTACATATATCCAATCGTTTGTACCGCCACCCGATCCGGGTCATAATGGCGTACACTTTCTTCTACAA